>CAZCDD010000016.1:0-13623 GCA_964497405.1 uncultured Hydromonas sp.
GATCGAGCAGCAAATCGCGCAGCGTCCCGCCGCCAAACGCGGTGACAAAGCCAATTATGAATACGCCGATTGGATCGAATTTGTGTTGCTGCGCGCGGATGAAGCCTGAGATGCAAAAGGCGATGATGCCAATGGCTTCGATCCACGGAATGAGCTTGATGACGGTGGTCGGGAACACGATGAGCCTTTTAAAAATGGATTAGGCGGTTTTCGGCTTGTCTTGGTGCAGCAGTACCACGACCGCACCATGACCGCCTGCGTTTTTCGGCGCATGACAAAAGGCGAGCACATTGGGGTTTTGCACCAGCCAGTTTTTCACATGGCTGCGCAGTGTCGCATCGTTGTTATCCGAATTGAATCCTTGTCCGTGGATGATGCTGACCGTGCGGTGGTTTTGTTGTACCGATTGATAGAGAAATGCGCTGGTGGCGATGCGGGCTTCTTCGACCGTTTTGCCGTGCAGGTCAATGCGCGCAGCGATTTCCCACGCGCCTTTTTGTAGCTTTTTCAGCAGTGTCTCGGGGATGCCTTTGCGCAGGTAGGTGCCGTTTTCGTCGTCTCGCAGATGACGCGCGTCGAATTGATCGGATTTGCGGTTGTGCCGTTCACGGTGCTGCGCGTGTTTTTCCTCGTGGTCGCTGTGAGCGCGCACGGCCGGCTCGATCTGGGTGGTCGGGTGCAGGTAGCGATCTTTGCTTTTAATCGGTGTGACCCCGCGCACTTCACTGAGAAATTCGTTGCTCATGCGTTGTTCGAGTGCTTGTTGCGCTTTGGCCGCTTTTTCTGCCTGCGCGCGCGCCTCGGCTTGCTTTTTCAGGTCTTTTTGTAATTGAGCTAAATCGGTTAAACCGTAGGATTTGGCTTTCATGCTGTGCTGTGTATCAATGGTTGGGTTAAGAAAATGCCCTTCAATGAAGGGCATTGTATGCGATTTTTATACCGTTTATTTGGCCTTATCGTGCAGCGCTTCGAGGTAGCGTTGCGCATCCAGTGCGGCCATACAGCCTGAAGCGGCGCTGGTAATCGCTTGGCGGTAAATGTGATCCTGCACGTCACCGGCGGCGAATACGCCCTCGATATTGGTTGCGGTGGCATTGCCGTTCGTGCCGCTGCGGGTTTTGATGTAGCCATTTTCCATAATGAGCTGACCGGTGAAAATATCGGTGTTCGGTTTGTGACCGATGGCGATGAATACGCCGTCCACTTGGATTTCTTTGGTGGCGTCGCCTTCAAAGGCTTTCAAACGCACGCCGGTTACACCTGAAGGGTCGCCAAGCACTTCGTCCAAAACCTGTTGGGTTTCGAGCGTGATTTTGCCTTCTTTGACTTTTTCCATCATGCGATCAACCAAGATGGGTTCGGCGCGGAAGCTATCGCGACGGTGAATGACGGTGACGTGGCTGGCGATGTTTGCCAAGTACAGGGCTTCTTCAACGGCTGTGTTGCCGCCGCCGACCACGGCCACGGGTTTGTTGCGGTAGAAAAAGCCGTCGCAGGTCGCGCAGGCCGATACGCCACGGCCAGAATACGCTTCTTCGGACGGTAGACCTAAATATTGTGCCGATGCGCCGGTGGCGATGATGAGTGCGTCGCAGGTGTATTCGCCTGAGTCACCGACCAAACGGATGGGCTTTTCGCTCAAATGTGTGGTGTGGATGTGGTCAAAAATCATTTGTGTGTTGAAACGTTCGGCGTGCGCTTGAAAGCGTGCCATCAGTTCAGGGCCTTGCACGCCTTCAGCGTCCGCAGGCCAGTTTTCCACTTCGGTGGTGGTCATCAATTGGCCGCCTTGTTCCAAACCGGTGATGAGGGTTGGGTTTAAATTGGCACGCGCTGCGTAAACAGCAGCGGTATAACCCGCCGGGCCTGAACCTAAAATCAGTAGTGAGTGGTGTTGCGCCATCGTGTATCCCCTTTAGTCAAATGCAAATGCGTTGTATATCGAAATCGTATTTGGAAATGCTATTATACGTGACTTGTACTCAATCTGTTTCGCGCAAAAGTCTCACAATCCTATGAAAAAAACTCAAAAACCCCAGAAAACCCGTTATCAAAAAGAACCCGTGACCTTCTCCGAAATCGGCGATGTGCGCTATTTACACTTTGGCACGCCGTGGGTACAGGGTGCGATGAATGTGCGTCGGCCTTACAAATTGGAGCTGGAATACGCGCGCATGATGATGGCCTATTTGTTATTCATGGATGAGCCACGCCATGTCGCGCAGTTGGGCATGGGGTGCGCGTCTTTGACCAAATTCACTTATAAATACCTACCGAGTACGCATTCTACCGTGGTGGAGCTTAACCCCGATGTGATTGCGGCGGCGTATGGGATGTTTCGCCTGCCGCTGGACGAGCGCATTGACGTGGTGGAGCAGGATGCCGCGCTGTGGGTGAGCGAGCGGCAGGCGGCGTTTGATGTGCTGCAAATCGATTTGTACGATGCCAGCGCGCGCGGGCCGGTGTGTGATTCGGTGGCGTTTTATACGGATTGCTTTGAGGCACTCAAAGACAACGGTGTGGCGACTATCAATTTATTTGGCGATCATCCGAGCTTTGAAAAAAACATGCGTCATCTGCGTCAAGCCTTTGACGGGCGTGTGTTGGCGCTGCCAGAAATCCATGAGGGCAATCGTATTGCGCTGGCGTTTAAGGGTGATGCGGTGCAATTGGATTGGGCGCAGTTGTATGCGCGTGCCGATGAGATTAAGGCGTTATACGGGCTATCAGCCAAACGTTGGGTCAGTGCGCTCAAGTCTGTACATCCGGCTGCGTTTTTTGCCATTTGATGCGCCCAAACTGTGGTTTTTTACCCGTTTAAAATCCTAAAAATGCTTTAAAAACACGATAATTCATGGTTTTGTAACCGGTTTTCGTATTTGAGTTTGTTACATTGATTTCAGCGTTGACAGAATAATTCAGAAAGTTTATTATTTTCGGCATGAAACTAACACCGATCGCCGAAAGATTTATTCTCCATTGGGGCGAAATGGGGACCAAGTGGGGCATCAACCGAACAGTTGCGCAAATTCACGCGTTGCTGTTTTTTTATGGCCGTCCCATGCATGCCGAAGAAATTACCGAGACTTTGAGCGTCGCGCGCTCAAACGTGAGTAATTGCCTGAAAGAATTGCAAAACTGGAATCTGATTCACGTTGTACACATCATTGGTGATCGACGCGACTATTTCAGTACCTCGACCGATGCGTGGGAGCTGATGCGCACCGTGGTGCATGAGCGCAAAGTGCGTGAGTTCAATCCGGTGATTCAGGCGCTGCAAGATTGTTTGGAAGACCCATCGGCCGAGATGGAAACGCCCGAATCAATGGCGCGTATTCAAGAGACCCTGACGTTGATGAAAACCACCAGTTCTTGGGCGGAGGAAATGATTCGCCTCAAGCCAGAAACCTTGTCCAAAGTCATGCGTTTGGGCGCAAAAATTCAAAATTTGATTCATGGCGATGCCAAAGACGACAAAAAATAATAGCATCCCTCCAACACACCAAGCCAGCCAACCTTCGGGTTGGCTTTTTCTTGGGTACAATGCGACCTGAGCCCAGCCATTTCACAAAGATACGCGACCTTCATGCAATCAACCATACAGTTTTATCCCGCTTCCGCCCCAACTGCTGCAGTCAGGGATATTCAATTAAATGCCTTGCCGCCGCTGTCGTTGTACGTCCACATCCCGTGGTGCGTGCGTAAATGCCCGTATTGCGACTTCAATTCACACGAGTTGGCCAAGGCCTCAGACGACTGGGAAAACTCGTATGTGAATGCCTTGATCACGGATTTGGAAAGTGTCTTGCCGCAGGTTTGGGGACGGCGCCTATCGAGTATTTTTATAGGCGGTGGAACCCCCAGCTTGCTGTCTGAGCGGGCGATGGATACGCTGCTGGCGGGGATTCGGGCGCGCTTGCCGCAGATTTCGGAAATGGAAATCACCATGGAGGCCAATCCGGGTACATTGGAGGTCGGCAAATTGCGCGGCTTTCGTGAGGCAGGCGTGACGCGGGTTTCGCTCGGCGTGCAGAGTTTTGATGATGAATTGTTGCGTCGCATTGGCCGTATTCACAGCGCCGATCAGGCCAAATATGCGCTGGAGCAGGCGTATGCATTGTTTCCAAAAGTGAATTTGGATTTGATGTTCGCCTTGCCGCAGCAGAGCATGGCGCAATTGCAGGCGGACGTGGCGACGGCGCTGTCGTTCGCGCCGACGCATATGTCCTACTACCACATGACCATCGAGCCGAACACCTTGTTTCACCGCCATCCGCCGATCGTGCCGGATGATGAATTGGCGCTGGATATGCAGGACTTCATTCAAAGCGAATTGGCAGCCCAAGGTTTGCACCACTACGAGGTGTCGGCGTATGCGCAGCCGAATCACGAATGCCAGCACAATACAAATTATTGGCAATTCGGCGACTACATCGGTATCGGCGCCGGCGCGCATGGCAAAATCAGCCAGCATGACCGCATCGTGCGTACGGCGCGGTTCAAACATCCGCAACGCTATTTAGACGCGGTGGCGCAAGGCAATGCGGTGGAAACCGAGCAATACTTGACGCGCAGCGAATTACCGTTTGAATACATGCTCAATGCGCTGCGTCTGCGTGAGGGTACGACGCGCGCTCAGATGCAAATGGCGTGTGGTTTGTCGGTGGTGGATTTAGAACCGGCACTGTCGCAGGCGCAGGCGAAAGGCTTGATGGTCAAGGATGCGGACGTGCTACGCGTCACTGATTTGGGCTGGCGTTTTCTCAGTGACGTGCAGGCAATGTTTTTGCAGGATGCGGATTAAATCCGTTGCGAGCCGTGGGCGTTTTAGGCCGCCACGTGTTTTTTCATGAAAAATGGGATGAGCGAAGAAATTAATAAAAATGCACCGGCCATCGCGAAGGATAATTTCGGTTGATTGAGTACGATGGCGCCGAGAATACAGACCAGCGAAGTCAAAAAGCCCCATGAAAATGATTTTTTGAACGATGGGTAGCGTTTTAAGGCCAGCAGCGACAAGACATACAAAGTACCGCCGACCGTCGCGGTCGCCATGCTGGCGGCGATCATGATTTGCATGATGTTCATGCGCTCAGGATGGGGGCTGGTGAAGGCGAAAATCCCTGCGCCGATGATGGCGACCAGCCATGCGCCTATGGGGTAGGCGATGAAACTGATGTGCGGGGTTTTCGACGGGTTTGTAGCAGGGATGTTGGTTGAAGTATTCATAATTAGGCGGGTTTAAATAGATCAACAGATCAACAAAATTGAAAAACACATTGTACCCGATTGTGTTTCAGCATTCGTAATCAATTGTACGGATCGTTCCGATCGAGCTTTTTCTGCAAAAAGCCGTGCGCGCAATTTGCGGTACAATCCCGCTATTATTGACCTATTTTATGAGCTTGGCACATGCGTCGTTTCCGTGATTGGCTGAATCAGTTGGGGCAGCAATTGAATTTATTCGATACGGCTGATGAACCGGCGCAGGCTCAAACCACGCAAACCCCTGTTTCCCGCGCTGTGCCGCCACTTCCTCCGACGGCTAAACATTACAGCGTGGTGTTACAACAGCAAATCGTGCCCTATCGATTGGAGCGCACGCAGCGCAAAAGTGTGGGGATGATGGTGGATGCGCAAGGTCTGCGTGTGCGCGCCTCGCCGCGCGTATCGGTCGCGGAAATCGAGCGGATTTTGCAAACCAAAGCGGCATGGATACTTCGGCATTTGGACAAGGCCGCGGAAAAACAGCGTCAACCTGCTTTGAGTTTCGTGCCGAATCTCGATGTGGCCGATGGCGCGGCGCTGAGGCTGCTTGGGCGCACGGTGCGCATCCGTTGGGGCGAAGCCGTGCGTTTGCCCGACGCAGAGGGCGTTGAGCCGGAACTTTGGGTCAAAAAACCGCGTGCGCGGGCCAATACGAGCGCTGAAGCCGCCGCGATCAGCCGACAAAATGCCTTGGCCCATGCTTTGGGTGAGTATTTGCTTGCTGATTTACAGCAGCGGGCGCAGCAGTATGCACAGACGTTTGGGCTGCGTTATCGCGAAATCGCATTGTCCAACGCGAAAACCCTGTGGGGAACCTGCCGTCGCGATGAGCTGATTCGCATGAACTGGCGTTTGGTGTTTTTGGATGAGGCTTTGGTTGAGTATGTGCTCGCGCATGAGCTGGCGCACACCGTACAGATGAATCACAGCGCGGCGTTTTGGGCGCAGGTGGAGCGGATGTGTCCGAATTACCGTGCCTTGCGCCGCCAGCTCAAACAATTTGACCTACGCATGGCGTAGGTCAAAATAGAAGGCGGTTGTTTAATCGCGGTGTGCGCTGTGTGCGATTGTTTAGGCAAATTGCGCTTGGCGATCAATAATCACATAGTGTTTTTTTAAAGGCGCGGTGACTTCAAACGTGCCTTTGAACCCCGCCGGAATGATGACCGCGTCGCCAACCGTGAATTCACGGCGCGCACCATCGGTCTCGATAATGGCGCCGGCTCCTTCGATCACATAGAAGTATTCGTCCTCATCGACGCCCATTTCGATGCGCCAGCTACCAACTTCGCAAGTCCATACGCCCATGAACACTTCGCCGCTGGCGTTGGTAAAGTGGTTCCATGTCGTTCGCTGCGGATTGCCGGAGACCAAGCGCTCAGGGCGCGGATAGTCAATCTCGGCTTCGGTCTTCATTTCGCGAAACAATTGGATGGTCGGGGTGTTGGACAGCATATGGCTCATGATGGCTCCAAGGGATTGTGCGTGTGTTTAGTTATAGTTGGGTTGGTAGGTCAGGCGGACGTAGATCGGTGCGTAGGCTTCGGCCTGTGTGATCTCGACCAGCGATTCGCGTGAGAGTTCGAGCATGGCAATGAAGTTGACCACCAAAACCGAGCGTGGCTCTCCTTGCGCCAGTAAATCGTCGAATAGCTCAGAGAACTCCATAAATCGTCGGTCATGCAGTTTGCGCAAAATGCCGGTCATAAATTCGCGTACTGACAGCGTTTCGCGGGTGATTTTATGGCGGGCGTTGAGTTTGGCGCGTTTGAGAATGTCCTGCCATGCCGATTTGAGGTCGTCCACATGCACGTTGGGCAGTTGTTTTTGTACGGTATGGTCGATTTCGGCGGTGGCGCTGAGGTAGTCGCGCCCCAGCACGGGCATTTGCCCTAAATTTTGTGCCGCCAGTTTGATTTGCTCGTATTCGAGCAGGCGGCGTACCAGTTCGGCGCGCGGGTCATCGACTTCTTCGCCGGTGTCGGATTTGGTCACCGGCAGCAGCATGCGCGATTTAATCTCGATCAGCATGGCGGCCATGAGCAGGTACTCTGAGGCCAGTTCGAGATTGTAGGTTTTGATCTGATCCACATAAATCAGGTATTGCTCGGTCACCTGATGCATGGGGATGTCCAGCACGTTGAAATTTTGTTTGCGAATCAGGTACAGCAGTAAATCCAAAGGGCCTTCAAAGGTTTCTAAAAAGACTTCCAAGGCGTTCGGCGGGATGTATAAATCCTGCGGCATATTGAACAGGGGTTCGCCGTACAGCCGTGCAAAGGCCAAGCCGTCAAGGGTATCGGGCGTGGCTTGCTGCGTTTCGGGGGCTACTTGCTCCATTTGTGCCAACGCCGAGTCCAATGCGTCACTGGTCTCGGCGTTTGGATGCGGTGTCTTGGGACTCATGCGTGAATCGTGCGGACGTGCGAGGCGCTTTATTGATCGTTGCGTTTGATTTTGGCCGCGTCAAATTGACGTTGTAGTGCGGCGTCTTGAGGTTTATCCCACAGGCGGGCGCGACCTTCGAGCTGTTTTTGATACAGATCTGGCTGCTTTTTGTTCAGCTCTTTCATAAACAAAGTGAAGTCTGATTCGTAACGGGCCATTTTTTATTACTCCTTTTCGCCATCAAGTGGATGAGAATTGTTTACAATGCGGTATGTGAAAAATTCGAGCATACGGCAGATGATTTGTCGTTATTTTACTCGAATTTATGCCTTTTGGGCGGAATCGTTTGCAGCATCAACGACTTCTACCGTGGGGCTATCCTGATTGAAAAATACTGATGGGTTTGATGATACGACGGTTTGTTGATTTATTCGAGGGCGGGGTTCGCCGATGTGCCTATGGGCTCGTCGGTGCGACTTTGTTGACCCTGAGTATGTCGGCTCAGGCGGATAATTATTCCATCAATATTGATGCACCGGTTGGGGTCAAGCCCATGCTGGAGCAGTATCTGGACATCGTGCGCTACCGTACGCGCGAGGACATCCGTGACGAGTATCTGGACTTTTTGGTCGATCATGCGGCCGAGCAAGCGGCCAGTCTGTTAGCGACTCGTGGGTATTTCAACAGCAAAATTATAATCATTGACGATCGCACGGGCAAAACCGTGGGAACAGACGCCCAGCTGAGCGCGGCGCAAGCGGCACAGGCAACGCGCGTTTTGGGGCGCGGTGTGGTAAACGAAACGGATGAGGCCGATGAGCGCCGCGAAGCGGTGGATATGCCCGCCGATAAATTGGTGGTGAGCAATCAGCCGAGTTATACCTTGAAGGTCGAGTTGGGTGAGCAGGCAACCGTGCGCTCGGCTAAATTGGCCATGACGGGTTTGATTACCCAGCAGGATCCGAAACGCGCGAGCGATTTAGAGTTTGACTGGTCTTTGCAGGAAGATGAGCCATTTACCCAGACGGAATGGGCCTTGGCCAAGACATTGCTGTTGCGTAAAATTCGTTCGGATGCGTATGCTGCCGCACGCTTTAAAAGCACCGAGGCGCTGGTGGATCTGCCGCGCACCGGCGTGGATGTGAGTGCGGTATTGGATTCGGGGCCGTATTTCACCTTGGGCGATGTGGAGGTTTCTGGATTGCGACGCTATCGCAGTTCGGTGGTGACCAATGTGAATACCATTGAAGTCGGTGAAGCCTATAACCGTGAAAAATTGCTGGCCTATCAGAAGCGTTTGCAGGATTTGCCATATTTTTCCAACGTGGTGGTGGACATTAAAGCCGACCCGAACGATGCGCAGCTCGCACCGATTAAGGTGAATGTGATTGAATTGCCGACCTCGAATTTCAAAGGGGTGGTTGGCTATGGCACGGATGCTGGTTTTCATGCGAAAACCCAGTACAGCCATTACAACGTATTCAAACGCGGTTGGATTTATGATATCCGCTATGACTGGCAGCAAAAAGAACGGGTTGGACAAACCTCACTGACCACACCGCAGAATAAATACCATTATCAATGGAGTTTGTTTGCCAAACAGGATGATAATCGCACATGGGATGTGGTCGATCGTACCTCGCAGGTGGGGCTACATTATTCGCGTAAACTGGAGCGCTCGGCCATTTCCTATAATTTGGATTATTATCACAGCCGCTTTGATGATTTTCGCAGTCGTGCGTGGGTTTTGGGGTTGGATTGGTCCAAGCATCATGTGGATAACAACTCCTATCCACGTCAGGGCTATGCCATAGATGCCTCAATCGGTGGGGCCAGTAAGGCCATGGGTTCGGATGCCAGCTTTATTCGCTGGTATGGTCGTTACCGCCACTTCTTCCCATTCTTGAAAAAAGACTCTCTGGTGTTGCGCGCTGAAGTTGGCGCGATCAATACCCGTGGCGAATGGTATGACATTCCTTCTACTTTGCTGTTCAAGGCGGGTGGGAGTAACTCCATCCGCGGTTATGGCTATCAAAGCATTGGTGAATCCGAGGCGATGGATTATGGCTATGTCTTTCCAGCGCGTTATATGGCCACCGCCTCGGCAGAATACACGCATTGGTTCAGTAATTCATGGGGCTGGGCGGTATTTTATGACGTCGGCACTGTGACCGATAATCTGAAGAATCACCCGCTGTATCACGGCATCGGCGTAGGGGCGCGTTGGCGTAGCCCCGTGGGGCCGATTCAGTTTGATATCGCGTATGGCTATCCGCGCAAACGCATTTCGCCACATATTTCGATTGGGATTATGTTTTGATGCAGGACGAACCGAAAATGACTTCCTCTGCGGCTGAACAGGACAGCACGCCCCACACTGACGGTGGCACAGGCAAAACCACCCGAGTGAGTATGGGGCGTTGGTTGGTGCGCGCACTGCTGACGGTGACGGTGCTGTTGGTCACTGCACTGGCGGCGGTGTTGATCGCGGCGCACAGTGAGCGCGGTACGCGCGCGCTGTGGAAAGCAACCCAGTTTTTGTCCGGCGGGGCGATTCAGTCGCAGTGGGTTTCGGGAACCTTAGCCGGCGGTGGCAGTGCGCAGTCGATGCAGATTCACTTGCGCACGGTACACATCGATATTGCCAACGTATCGGGTGAGTGGCGCTGGTCGGCGCTGCCGTTGAATTGGCAGGTGGCACGTTTGACCGGACAGCGCGTGGATATTACCCTGTTGCCGTCGGATAAGAAATCCAAACCGGTGGAGCAGATCACCATGCCTTTTGCCTTTTCGGTCAACGATTTGGCGGTGCAGGAAATCAATCTGATTCAAGGGGTACAAACCACGGTGCTCAGCGACGTGTCGGGTAGTTTGGCCACGGATAAGGTGCAGCATCACATCAATTTAACGCATTTGAGTCAGGGCAACGCGACGTATTCGGGGCAACTGGCGATCAACGGGCGCAAGCCGTTTGCGCTCAATGGCGCTATGGATGCGACGGTACAGGATGCGCACCATGATTACTCGGCCAAGCTCGTTGCGCAGGGGGATTTGAAACATCTGAATCTGGATTTGAGTGCCAATTCCTCCGCTGAGAGCCAAGGACGATTGGCAGGGCAAGGTCAGTTGAGTGTGCAGTTGATCGATGGGCTGTACATTCACCAAGGACATATCGATTTCAAACACGTCAATCCGCGCCTGTTTTGGGGCAGTTTGCCGACTGCAGATTTGGATGTCGCGCTGGATACCGACCCGTTGAACGCTACTGCGGCCAACAATAATGCCACCGAGCGTCAGCCGGTGCAAGGACGCTGGACGCTGATCAATCACCAGCCGATGACCTTGGCCGAGCTGGGCATACCGGTGACTTCGGGGCAGGGGCAGTTCACCTTGACCGACCAGCAGCAGAATCTGAACGATATGAAACTGGCGTTGTTGGGCGGCGGTTCTTTGTTGGGCAACGGACAGTTCGCCAATCGCAAGGGGCAGATTGATGTGGCCGTTAGCGATTTGAACCTCAAATCGATTTATACCAAACTGCTCAATACCGCTTTGGATGGCAACGTGCGCATTCAGATTGAGCCACAGATGCAAAGTTACGTCGGACAGGTCGCGCAGTCTGGCGCGGTCAATATGCGCATCCATACCGATGTGCAGATGGGCGGTGGGCTGATTGACATTCGGCAGTTCAAAATTGCTGGTTTGGGTGCGGCGGAGTTGAGTCTGATCGGTAAAATTCAGCAGGCAGAAGCGCTCATGCCATTTGAGGGCAAGCTCAATGTGCAACAGTTTAATCTGCGTGATTTGGGCGACTTCCCGCGCAGTCAGTTGGCCGGTGCGTTTGATGTGCGCGGCGAAATGAAGCCTAATTTCAAACTGGATATGAAGGGCGAGCTGACGCCGAGCCGTTGGGCCGATGCCAATGCCAAAGGTCAGCTTGATTTCACTTTCCAAGCGCCGGATCGGATTGAAGCGCGTAATATCGACGTCACCGTTGGCGATAATAGCTTGCAGGCCAAAGGCGCACTGGGCAAAGAGGGCGATCGATTAAAACTGAACATTCGCGCGCCTAATTTGGCGCAATTGCAGTTCGGTTTTGCCGGTAATCTGAATGTCAACGGCGATCTGTCTGGTGCGCTGACCAAGCCGCGCGGTCGGCTGGAGGCGCAGGGTGCGAATCTGGCGTTTTTTGGCAATAAAGTGCAGTCGATCAACCTCAAAGGTCAGTGGGAAACGGGGAATAATGGCCCGTTGAACGCGGATGTTGATTTGGCGGGGTATGCCGTGGGTCCGGCCAATCTGCGTCGGCTTACTGCCACTGTGCGCGGTACGCAAGCCTCGCACCAGTTCAATGGTCACTTTGCCGGTAATATCTTGGTGCGTGAAGCCGCGCCCGAGCATCCGGTGGTGCAATGGATTTTGGATGGACAGGCCGCAGGCTCGGGCGGTATCACCGATAAAGGTTGGCGGGGGCAGATTAATCAATTGGCCAATGTCGGTCAGCCGAACATCCAGTTGGCTCAACCGGCGCAAATCGCTTTTGAGGATAAAGAATTTAAAATCAATAACTTGATTGCGCGTGTGCAAGAGGCGCAATTGAATCTCAACAGCTTGGCGATTCAAGGACAGCGCATCAACAGCAAGGGCAATGTCAGCAATTTAGTTGCCAACCGATGGTTGTCCTGGTTGGCGATCACCTTGCCGTTTTATCCGTCGGACGACTTCGCGGTGCGGGGGCAGTGGGACATCGCGATGGGGACGCAGCCAGCGGGTGGCTTTTTGTTTGAGCGCGAGCGCGGCAATATTGCGCTGGATGTGCGTCGGCGCAATTTGATTGAATTGTCCGATCTGAGTTTCCAAGGACGCATGGCCGGTACGCAAATGGCACTCTCTGGGGTGCTAAATGGTAACAGCATTGGGCAAAATCGCATTCAGGGCACTTTAGGGCTGGTCAACAGTACCGCAGGCTGGGTGATTTCGGGCTTGTCGCCGTTGAATTTAAAAGTGGATGCGCGCTTGAACCAACTCAAGCAATTCAATCAGTTCTTCGGGGTGAATGTGCGCGTGGATGGTCAAGCACAGGCTGATTTGAGTATCAAAGGTACGCTGGCCTCATGGTCGCCGCAGGGCGTGATTACTGGGCAAAACCTCAGTTTTTATCATGTGGATGAAGGCATACGGTTTGACAATGGTGTGGTGCGTCTGCGCGTGGAACCGTCGCAAATTGTATTCGAGCAATTCGAGGCTAAAGGCATCGAAGGTACATTGTCGGTACACGGTACCGTGGGCTGGGGTGCGGGACAGTCGCGCGGTGTGAAAGCCACCATGGTGATGAACCAACTGCGCCCATTTGCACGCCCAGACCGCGAAGTGGTGCTCAGTGGAACCGCTGATTTGGGCTTTGACGGTGATCGAATATTCTCGATCAAAGGCAATGTCAAAGTGGATAAAGCCTTCCTTGATTTGCCGCCGACAATGGCACCGAGTTTGGATAGCGATGTCCGTTTTGCCCAAGCGCCGGGATCGAAAGCTCAAGCAAAAGCGCACAAAACCTACATCACCGAAACAGACATCAATCTGGATTTGGGGCCGCGTTTTCGTTTCAAAGGGCGTGGTGCGGATGTGTATTTAGGTGGGATTTTGCGCGTGCAATCGAGTGCGGATAATCCGGAGTTACGCGCGCATGGCACGGTGCAGATTACGCGTGGGACGTATATTTTCTATGGTCAAACCTTGACGGTGCAGCGTGGTTTGGTGACGTTCTCTGGTCCGATTGATGATCCGAGCCTGAATATTTTAGCCACTCGCATTGCAGGATCGACCGAAGTCGGGGTGGAGTTGAATGGTACTTTGGCTGATCCGCGTGCACGCTTGACGGCCAATCCGGATATGCCGGATGAGGAAAAATTGGCATGGCTGCTGTTTGGACGCTCGACCGCAGATTTGGGACAAAACGACATCAGCGCC
>CAZCDD010000017.1:0-13558 GCA_964497405.1 uncultured Hydromonas sp.
TAGCGGTAGCCATCTTTATTGGTCAAAATACCGCCTTCACCGCGACAACCTTCGGTCATCAAGATGCCAGAACCCGGCAAACCGGTTGGGTGATATTGTACGAACTCCATATCGCGCAGCGGTACACCGTGGCGATAAGCCAGCGCCATGCCGTCACCGGTTACGATACCACCGTTGGTATTGTACAGATACACACGACCTGCACCGCCGGTAGCGATGATCACACTTTTTGCTTGAACCGCGATGGTTTCGCCGGTTTGTACGTCCAAGCACAAGACGCCGTGCAATTCGCCGTTCTCAACCAGCAAGTCCATAGCGAAGTGCTCATCCAAGCGTTTGATCGCTGGATATTGCAAAGAGGTTTGGAATAAAGTATGCAGAATGTGGAAGCCGGTTTTATCCGCAGCAAACCACGTGCGCGGGACTTTCATACCACCGAAACGACGCACGTTGGGTTGACCTTCCGGTGTACGTGACCACGGGCAGCCCCAGTTTTCGAGCTGGATCATTTCTTGCGTGGCATGGCTCACGAAGTAGTCAACGACGTCCTGCTCGCACAGCCAGTCGCCACCCGATACCGTGTCGTGAAAGTGATATTCCAGAGAGTCGTCATCGCGAATCACGCCTGCCGAGCCGCCTTCGGCTGCGACGGTATGGCTACGCATGGGATATACTTTGGAAATTAGAGTGATTTGTGTGTCGGGTTGTGTCCGTGCGACCTCGATTGCAGCACGTAAACCCGCACCACCGGCACCGATGATCGCAACATCGGTCTGTAGAATCTGCATGATGACCTCTCTTTTTTATAGATTCAGAAGGACTCACGACGCTCACATTTGACAGTGGGGAAACCGGTTTACTCAGTACCTCTACGCATCCTTTACTGAGCATCACGAGGCAGTGCCATTATACACCCCTCAGATTACAAAACTATATCAGTTCTGATATTCGATACTTATTATTATATTTATGAAAGATGGCAGTATTTTTTTGCTGGCATAGGGAAATTTATAAAAAAATGGTCGGCTATTTTTCCAATGAGCCGACCCGAAAAACCACATGAGGAGTATGTTTTTGTAAACGTTTACGGTATTTGTCTTTGCAGCGCTTTTTCAACGGCGTAGTCAAACGCATCTGCTTTGCCTTTTTGATCGCCCTGCTCGCGCAGGTATTGATCGCGTTTTTTCGAAAGCTCTGTGATCTCTTGGCGAATTTTTGTACGCTCATCAATCTTTTGTTGAATATACGCTTGGCGTTCGGCCTGTGACATTTTCTGCATTTCAGTCGGCAGCTCTTCGGTTTTCACGGTGCTCAGATCCACCGCTTTATTCTCAATCGCTTGCACCAAATCGCTGGCGTGATACGCCGCTTCGGTATTGATGGATTTATTGATCGCTCGATCGGCGCGCGCACTGGTCGGTGCGGCTGCCAATGAGCTGGTGTAGCCAGAGGCTTCACTCGCAATTTTTTCCCGAGCAGATCCGTAGTACACACCGCGGCGCGACATATCGTCGCCCAACTCGGCCAAGCGCGTATCGTACGGCGTGCTTACGCTTTGTACACCACCATTTTGCGCAATGGCGAAAAATTCACCGCCGCCCTTACGCGCGACTTCGCGCCAAATCGGCGTAGTCGATTGAATATTGCCCACCTGAATGGCATTGACGACGATGCCGCGCCCTTTCGCGTCGGCTGCGGTTTGTTGCGCACTCGGGTACTGTTTGTAATCATCATGGGGTGGTGCATCCCCCACGAGGAATAACACTTGCGACAATCGCCCGATGCCATTGGTTGAGCCATACGCATCATTTTGATTGGAACGCGCGCTCCAACCCGTCGCGTTCAGTGCGTCACTCATGGCCAGACGCACATGCTCCGGCTCGTCACCGCCGCCCTCCGCTCTGAAATTCATCAACTTGCTGTACACCGCATCCAAATCCGAAGACAAGGGCGTAATACGTGTCACATAGTGGTCACCCACATCACGATACGCGACCAAGCCCACACGCACCAAAACCTTTTGATTCGATGCTTTTTGGCGTTGAGTCACATCGTTGATGATGCGCCATACTTTTTGTTTCGCGCCGTCAATCAGCCCACCCATCGAGCCTGTGGTGTCAATCGCAAATACCAGCTCAATGGTGCGATCGTAATTTTGATCGGGTACGAACGGCGGTAACTGCTGATAATTGAGCTTGGGCTCCTTGAGCGCGTCGCGCACGATGTCTTGGATATCACTGGAAACCTCAGCACTTGGTGGCGCCCAAATAGGACGCAATCTGGCTTCGAATCGCATTATTTCTGATGATGTTTCTGGGATGGCTTTTACCGCCGCTTGAGCTGAATAAGCAAGCCCCAGCCCAACCGTACCCATAATGGCTGAGATAATAAAACGACGTGACGTGATCGATTTTGGCATGAACAATCCTTGCGTGTGGTCAATGGTTATATCAAATGATAGACACGCCTCTAACGCCCCATGGTTTGAACGGTTGACGCTTTTTCAAAACAAAAAACGAGGCTAAAATTTAGCCCCGTTTTTGAGCAATGATTCAAAGCAGATTATTTATTCGATTTCCCGAATCCGCGCCAATGCTTGATCAATTCGCTCCACAGCAATGATGTTCAATCCACTGATTTTTTGCTTCGGTGTATTTGCTTTGGGAATCAGCGCATGGGTAAAGCCCAGCTTCGCCGCCTCTTTCAGACGCTCCTGTCCGCGTGGCGCGGGACGCACTTCACCGGCCAAGCCGATTTCGCCGAACACGACCAAGCCTTTGGGCAGTGGTTTGTTGCGCAGTGAGGAAACGATGGCGAGCAATACCGCCAAATCCGCCGCCGGCTCGGTGATTTTCACGCCGCCGACCGCATTGATGAATACGTCTTGATCAAAGCATGCCACGCCCGCATGACGGTGCAGCACCGCGAGCAGCATCGCCAAACGGTTTTGCTCCAGACCGACCGACAAACGCCGTGCGGTTGGCGCGTGCGAGGCATCCACCAGCGCCTGCACCTCGACCAGCAGCGGGCGTGTGCCCTCTTGTGTCACCATCACGCACGAGCCGGCGACATCGTCTTTGTGCTGCGACAGGAAAATCGCCGACGGATTGGTCACGCCTTTCAATCCTTTTTCGGTCATGGCGAATACGCCCAGTTCGTTGACTGCGCCGAAACGGTTTTTAAACGCGCGAATCAAGCGGAACGAGGACTGCGTATCACCCTCGAAATACAACACCGTATCAACGATGTGCTCCAGCACACGCGGGCCTGCGAGACTGCCCTCTTTGGTCACATGGCCGACCATAATCAGCGTTACGCCCGTCGCCTTCGCCACGCGCGTGAGCTGCGCTGCGCATTCTCGCACCTGCGCCACCGAGCCGGGCGCGGAGGACAGTTCACCCGAGTAAATGGTTTGGATGGAGTCTATCACGGCGACATCGGGCTTTAGCTGCATCAGGGTATTGATGATGCTGTCTAAATTGATTTCCGCCTGAAACTGCATCGGTGCATTGGCCAGATCCAGTCGTTGCGCGCGCAAAGCCACCTGCGCGCCGGACTCTTCACCGCTGATGTACAGCACCTGACGCGTTTCGGACAAACTGGCGAGCGATTGCAGCAGCAAGGTGGATTTACCAATCCCGGGGTCACCACCGATCAAAATCACGCAGCCGGGAACCAAGCCACCGCCGAGCACACGGTCAAATTCAGACACGCAGCTGGAAAAACGAGGCACATCCTGTGCCTGAATTTGTTTGAGCGCCTGCACCGGCGATGCGGGTGCGAGCGCAGAGAAGCGATTTTGGCTCGGTTTTTCGGCTGCGGTTTCGATCAAGGTGTTCCATGACTGGCAACTGGGGCACTGTCCCGACCATTTGGCCGAGACGCCGCCGCATTCGGAGCATACATATTGATTTTTAGAGGCTTTGGCCATGAATTTTTATCCTAATCTGATTGGCTGTGATTATAGCAATACGATGGGTGCTGTTCGCAGTTTTTATCCAAACGATGATTGATGCTGATTGCATCATATCCGCTCAAGAGCGCGCAAAAAGGCCGCTTTGTTATATAATGCACCAGTTAATTAAAACTACGCATCGTAAGGAATAAACGTATGAGCACAACCACCGACGCACCTGTTATCGAAGTATCTGCCCACGATTTGCCAGTACACTGCCCAAATCCGTCTATGGAGCAATGGAACAGCCATCCGCGTGTATTCATCAAACTGCTGCATGGCGAAGGCAAATGCCCATACTGCGGTACGGTCTATCGCCTGAAAGCCGGCGAAAAAGTCGCTCATCATTGATTGCGGACAATGGTTAAACGCAAACCGTCCAAATCGGTATTGGCGATGTATGCCAACGCCTCGGAGCTGGAGCAAGCATTTCATGCCGCACTGGCGCAAGGCGATGTCGATAGCATGATGGCGCTGTGGCGTGACGATGACGCGTCTATCTGCATTTTGCCGAATTTTCCCTATGCCCAAGGCTATCTGGCGCTGACCGATATTTGGCGCACGCTGTTTGAAATCGGGCAATTCAAACCGCAGGTATTGGCCAGCCACAGCTTGGACAATACCCAAACAGCGGTGCATAACCAACTGCTGCACATCGAATTAACGCTGAATGAAGGCGAGATCGTGCAGCACTTTCATCTGCACAGCACACTGGTGTTCATCAAAAAATCCGAAGGCTGGCGCGTGTCGTTATTCCATGCCAGCGTGGCACAGGACACCAACAAATTGGCTGAAGAAATGCCAAAACTTTTACATTAAGTTTTACTTTAAATATTTAATCGAATCATTTGAATTTAAAATGATTTTAAACGGAATTTCTATGAGCAAACGCATTGATTTTTACTTTGATTTCACTTCGCCGTATGGCTATTTCGCCAGCACCTGCATCAACGAATTGGCGAATCAATACGGCCATCAAGTCGATTGGCATCCGTATGTCGGCGAAGAATTCAAACCCTCCAACAGCGGTACCGGCTTGTCTCAAATCCCCGCCAAACTCAAATACCAAAAGCGTGACATTCTGCGCACCGCACAGTTTGAAAACATCGCCTACAAAGAACCGAGTGTGGTCACATTGGATGCACGTTATGCGGCTCGCGCCGTACTGTGGGTCGAGTCCACGTACGGTGAAGCGCGCGGGATTGAGTTGGCACAAGCGATTTTGCGTGCCTATCACGTCGAGGATAAAAACATCAGCGATACGCAAACCATCTCCACCATTGCGCAAAGCATCGGTCTGAACGCAGAAGAGGTGCTTGCCGGCATCAGCCATGCCAGCACGCGTGAGCAATTCCGTGCCGAGGTGGATCTGGCAACCGCTAAAGGCGTATTTGGCTCACCGTTTTTCATCCTGGATGGTGAACCGTTCTGGGGCTTTGACCGCATGGATCAGCTCGAAGCCGCACTCAAACGCAAAGAAAACGCTTAAACTCCGCCATCATGCGTACCGCCGACCGAGCCGAGCTATTTCGCAGACTGCAATCTGCGAACCCGCATCCAACTACCGAGTTGGTCTATACCAGCCCGTTTGAGCTGCTCGTTTCGGTCGTACTCTCGGCACAGGCTACGGATGTGGGCGTGAATAAAGCCACTGCCCGCCTTTACCCCGTGGCGAATACCCCCGCGGCCATCCTCGCGCTTGGCGAAGAAGGCTTGATTTCGTATATCAACACCATCGGGCTGTTTCGCAGCAAAGCCAAGCACGTCATCGGACTGTGCCAGCAACTGCTGGACAAGCACAACGGCGAAGTACCGCACGATCGCGCAGCACTCGAAGCCCTACCCGGCGTGGGACGTAAAACCGCCAATGTCATTCTCAACACCATCTTCGGCGAGCCGGCGATGGCGGTGGACACGCATATTTTTCGCCTGTCCAATCGCACCGGCCTTGCGCCTGGAAAAAATGTATTGGAAGTTGAAAAAAAACTGCTGAAAAACATTCCTAAAGAGTATTTGGTCGATGCGCACCATTGGCTGATTTTGCACGGGCGTTACGTCTGCCAAGCACGCAAGCCCAAATGCGGCGACTGCATCATTGAAAATTTATGCGGTTTTAAAGAAAAAAACCTGCCCGAATACCTCAAAGCAGAGCCGAAAACAGTCTCTAAAAAAGCGCCCGCCTCCAGCCAATGCAAAACCAAGGCATCAAAACAACCATGAGCCAACTACTCTCCATCCTACTGGTCGGACTCGGCGGCGCATTCGGCTCCATCGCCCGCTACCTCGTGGGCAGTGCCACCATGCGCTGGACTGCCGCGCACAATGCCGTTGGCTTTCCGTGGGGTACGCTGCTGGTTAATATCCTCGGCTGTGCCGCCATCGGCGTGCTCGCTGTGTTGATTGAGCGTCTGACTTCACTCAATGCTGAACTGCGTTTGCTGCTGATTACCGGCTTTCTCGGCGGCTTCACCACCTTCTCCAGCTTTGGGCTGGATACTTGGTACCTCATGCGCAAAGGCGAATGGCTGTATGCCAGCGCTTATGTTAGTGCCAGCGTGGGCTTCGGCATTCTGGCCGTGGCTTTGATGTTTGCTTGGATGGGAAAATCAGCCTGAGATTTAGGCATAACCTGTCTGCAACGCGCGCGCCCAATCCATCCGATCTCTTGCCTGAGCCAGCCGCACCATAGGCTCAAAATCATAGGCAACCGCATGGAGCGCTACCTGCCATAGCCCCGCGTGTTGCTCCAGTATCGCATAGCGCGCATCGGGCGAACCGGTTTCCATTCGATAATAATGCGGGTGATGCCCTTCATACGCAGGTAATCCAACGCTGCCCGGATTGAATAGCATTTGCTCGTTCATCTGCCCTGCCTGGCGTTTAATCAAGCGCGGCACATGGCTGTGACCACACACAATAATCGGCGCCGTTTCACCGGCAATGCGCTGATCGAGCTCATCGGGGCGGGCAATGCGCATGGCACTACCTTCGACCGTTTCCAAAAAATCCTCCACGTCACTGCGCGGCGTGCCGTGGCAAATCAGGATATCTTTGGTCAATTGATGGCGATGGCTGAGCGAGCGTATCCAATCCAGCTCCACCGCAGTCAATTGTTCATACGCATACGCATCGGATAGACCTCTGGGTGAGCCATCATCGGCAAGTATCTGTCGTTCGTGATTGCCCGCGAGACTGTACCAACCCTCAGCCATAATAAACTGCGCCGTTTCGCGCGGCAATAAAGGTCCCGATAAACTATCGCCGAGATTGACAATCTGATCCACGCCACGGCGCAGGATGTCCTTTTTCACCGCCTCCAGTGCGGGTAAATTGCCGTGTATGTCTGAGATAAATGCGATTTTCATAGTTCCTCCGATGAGTGCATGATACACAGTCCAGTGTGGGCTTGGCAATCTTGCGTCAATTGCCGATAAATAGAGTAGAATCTTTTAAAAATTTTAAAACACCCCTGCAAGGAGCACATATGCGCATTATCGATTTCGCCACGCAACGCCGCACCACCAAAGCGTTTGACCCCAGCCGCAAGCTGAGTGACGCGCAAATCGCCGAGATACAGACTTTATTGCAATACGCGCCCTCCTCGACCAACTCGCAGCCGTGGCATTTCATCATGGCCCACAGCGATGAAGCTAAAAAACGCATTGCGAAATCCACCGATGCAGGCCATACCTACAATTCACCGAAAATCACCGATGCGTCACATGTGATCGTGCTGTGTACCAAAACGGTGATGGATGATGCGCATTTGCAGACTTTGCTGGAGCAGGAAAGCAAAGATGGCCGTTTCGCCAATGAGCAGTTCCGCCAAGGCCAGCATACTGGTCGCAGCTTTTACGCGAATATGCATCGATTTGAGCTCAAAGACGCGCAGCACTGGATGGAGAAGCAAACCTATATCGCGCTGGGTTACCTGCTGCTCGGCGCGAGCACCATGGGCATAGATGCGTGTCCGATTGAGGGCTTTAATCCGACGGTTTTGAATGAAGAGTTGGGACTGCGCGAGAAGGGTTATAGCGCCTCGGTCATCGTAGCGCTCGGCTACCATGCGGACAGCGATATCAACCAAACGCTGCCGAAATCGCGTCTGCCGCAGGATTTCATTTTTTCTGAAATCTAATGGATTAGTTCATCAAAAAGTTCCGTGTTTCTATGCGCTGGTTAGACTGATGTGTCCGGCACAACTTTAAAAATACTCAAAAAGACCGCAGATTGCGGTCTTTTTTATGACACTGCGCACTTGGTCAATTCGCTGTTGCTGCGCTGTCCACGCGCGGCTTCTGAGCCATTTTTGCCAACTCATTATCGAGATGGTACAAAGCACTGGTTGAGTCGCCCAGTAGTTTAAATTTATCCAAAATATTGTGAAAGAGTTTTTCTTCCTCATGTTGCTCGGCAACATACCATTGCAGGAAATTAAATGCGGAAAAGTCTTTTTGCTCAAAGGTCACCGCCACCAGCTCATTGATCTTTTGTGTGATGTGTTGCTCGTGCTGGTAGGTCACTTCAAACACCTCCTGTAAATTGGCGAATTCATGTTGCGGGGCATTGATCTGCCCAATCAGTGCCATACCGCCCGTATCGTTCAGGTAGGCAAATAGCTTGTGCATGTGCATCATTTCTTCCGCGGCATGCTCAAATAAGAACTTCGCAGCGCCTTCAAATCCCTGCTGCGCGCACCATGCGCTCATTTGTAGATAAAGATTCGATGAGTAAAATTCTAAATTCAACTGCTCGTTCAATTTATCGACGATGGGTTTGGATAACATAATCAATCCTTTCTTTTGTAGGTCAATGATGGGTGCAAATATTAGTGGCTGTCATACGGTTTGGGGAACTTGACGCATGGAGCGGCTGACCGAGATCTGAATCAGTACGATCACGAGCAGATATATGCCTTGCATCGCTAAAGTTTCAACGGTTGGGTAAATGCCGAGCGCATTACTTTCCAGCCAAGGGCTGCTCAGCGAGGTCATCGGTATGAGCCCAGTCAACTGTAAAGCATGCAGACTGATACCGAGAATTTTGAAGCCCAGCGCATAAATGAGCCAAGTCAAAATCTGGAACATTCGGGCGACTGGCAATTTCACACTCGACTTTGCCATCACCCACGCTAAGGCCAAGAGCAACACCAGCGCTCCGGCAATACCCGTTAAAAAGGCTTGTGTGCTGATTTTTGGCAAAATACCGGCGTAAAAAATAATGGTTTCGCCGCCCTCTCGGAATACGGCCAAGAAGCTCAGTCCGAACAAGGACAGCAAACTACCGGTGGACAGCGCCTTACCCATGTGTTTTTTAATGTAAGCGTTCCACGACTGGATACTGGATTTGCTGTGCAACCATGCGCCCACCATCAACATCATCAAGACGGCGGCAATGCCGACAAAACCTTCAATCTTCTCTCGGCTCACCCCCGCCGTCACGGCTGGGAATAGCTTTTGCAAAGCCAGCGCACCGAGGACACTGGCAATCAGTCCCACGATCACGCCAGCATAAATCCATTTTTTGCCCCGCGGCTGTTGAGCCACATTGAGCGCACTGATCAGCGCCATGACGATGAGCAAAGCCTCCACACCCTCACGCAACAGGATTAACATCGAGTCCATCGCGCCGTACTGCGCCTGTGGGTTGATCTGCGCCAATTCGCCAATCAATTGTTTCAGCGCCTGTTGCTGCGCCAGATCGTCGCCACGCGCCAGTATCAGCGGCACTTGGTTTTCGACCGTGCGATACAAATCGGGGTTGCGCGTACTCACCTCAGCTTCGATGTTGGGCCAAATCTCGATGAAGGTGGTGAGTTTATCCTGTCCTTGGGCAATTTGACCCGATTCAAATGCACGCAAACCATCGCGCAGCAACTGCACGCCGCCATTAAAGTCATAGTGACTGGAGGTCAGAGTCGCGGTTTCTCCTTGGTTATAGCCATCCATCGCGAGCTTGAGATTGAGCGCCTGCTGTTGGATTTTCGCCAAATCCACCGGCTCAGTTTCCAGCGTGACACGCATCAATGCCATCGCCGTTTCGATTTTGCCATAATGCCCCATGCTGGTGTTGCGCACGACACGCTCGTTCGCCAACCAGACGCTGTTAAATTGTTGATAAGCTTGTTTCAAGCGCGGGATGTCGTTGCTCGTCGCTGTGCTGATGGCTTGGTTCAATGATTCAAACGCAGGCTGCATTTGCTTTTTAAACGCTTGCCGTTTGGCGCTGTAATCCACGGGGTTTTGCTCTTGTTCAAAAGCATACAACGCATTGGACAAGGCCGATAGCTGCTCGGGCGTTGGATTGCCTATGGCTTGGGTGATGGCTTGGGCGGCTTCTTGGCCTTTGCTCGATGGCTGTTCTACGATTTGGCTCAATTCGCTTTGCAGCGCCATCAGATGACTTTTCGCCACGTCCGGCTGCCCCTTTTTGCTCGCGTCCATCGCATCGGACAGACGGATAAACAGATGGCTCATCGGTACCCGTTTGCCATTATTCGCACTGCCACTGTCATGGCTGCTCGCTGGACTCTGCGCGTGTAGCGATATCGAAGCGCAGCCCAGCCAGAAGGCCACGAGCAGATACAGCCATTTTTTTGAGCGAGATTGAATTGACATGATGTCCTTACCCTTTCTGGCTTTCCAACAGCGCCTGCCCAATATAGCCGCCCTGCTGCACGCCGCCAAAGCAGGCAAACAGCCCACTGCCAATGTGTGTGGTGTATTCATTCATACGATCGACCTTGCCCAATGCGGATTGAATGGCAATGAACTGCGCGGGTGATTTTTGGAAGGAAATAAACAGCAGTCCGGTATCAAATTGGCCGGTTTTCGCATCAATGCCACTAGAGAACGAGTACGAGCGGCGCAACATCTGCAAACCGGTTTTTTTCGCCAGCGCCATATGCGAATTTTCAGGAATCACCGGTTTACCGCTGGCATCTTTTTGCTGAACATCCGCCGTATCCAGCTCGTGTGTCATCCCCAGCGGCGCACCCTCGGGACGGCTGCGCCCAAAGGTTTCTTCTTGTCCCTTGAGACTGGTACGATCCCACGTTTCCAAATGCATTTGAATTTTGCGCGCAACCAGATAGCTACCGCCCTTGAGCCAATCGGGGGCATCCGCCCAGATCGTTTCGTTGGCGGTTTTCAAGCTTTGCTGGTTGGCCGTGCCGTCTTTAAAGCCAAACAAATTGCGCGGCGTGGCGCTGGCATGATCATAGGCATTAAAGCCGGATTGGCTCCAGCGCATGGTGATATTTGAACGTGCTTGTCGCACCAATTGTCGTACTGCGTGAAACGCCACTTGTGGGTCATCGGCGCAGCTTTGAATGCAAATATCGCCCCCACTCAAATCCGGTCGCAATTGATCGCGCGGAAATAGCGGCAATTCTGTAAATTCCTTCGGTGCGCGTGCTGACAAGCCGAGCTTACTCAAAAATGAGGGGGAAATACCGAATGTCAGGGTCAAACCATACGCCGCCAAGCTGTCCGCTTCCCCCGTATCCACTGGCGGCACAAACGGATTGTCGCTGTAAGCTTGGATATTTTTACCCAGAGTCAGTTCTGCCGCATAGCGGGTCCAGTTTTTAAACATTGCTTGGATGGCCCCAATATCCTGCGTGTGCAGATCAGCGACCAGAAAATAAATATGCTTTTGTGCCGGCGTGATAATGCCCGCTTGATGCTCGCCATAAAACGGATGAACCCGATTGGCAATGGCACTGTAATCGCCAGAAAATGCTTTTGGTTCAGTCGCGTTGGGCGCGCTGGCGGTGTTGGTCAAGTTTTGACCACAGCCCGAGAGGCTTAAGCCGCTGGCGAAACTACCCGCCAAGGCCAAGCCCACCGAGCTGCCCCCCATAGATTTGAGAAAATGGCGACGAGAATTGGGGACAGATGATTTGGGATGCGCATTCATGATCGGTATCAGGTTGTGATGGCTAAAAATCACCACGCACTTCCCGCGAGTAGCGCGATGAAATGCGTGATTGCTGCAGGCGTTCGAAGTCGCCTTATTTCAGCACGATCCCCATCTGCGCCAATGGCTCGCCCAGCTTGTTCACCGCTTCTGCCAACTCTTTGGTATCTTGCTTGCTCAATTGGGTGTAAGGCTTGTAATCATGGGCACCCACTTGATGCTTGGCCAGCAAATCGTTGACCGCTTTGAATTTGGCCGTCAGATCCGCCACCAGCGCAGGATTTTTTTGCTGCAATTTTGGCGTGAAAATCTCAAAGATTTTTTCAGCACCTTCGATATTGGCTTTGAAGTCATACAGATCGGTTTTGGAGAAAATCTCTTCTTCACCTGTGATTTTGCTGGTAGAAACTTCGTTGAGTAAATCCACCGAACCTTGCACCATCAGCTCGCCGGTGACTTCTGCGGTTGGGATTTTGGCGCGCAACTCTTTGATGTCATTGAGCAGTTGTTGGCTTAGCTTTTCAGTACCTTTGGTGGTGTTTTGAGTCCAAAGGATTTTCTCAATGGCATGAAAACCAGTCCATGGCTCACCTTTTTCCAAATCGGCTTCGCGATTGTCGATGCGCGGATCCAGATCACCAAAGCTCTCAGCGATCGGCTCTGAGCGCTCAAAATACATCCGAACCAGCGGATAAAGTTTTTTCGCCTGTGCCACATTGCCTGCATTCAAAGCGGCCACGAATTGCTCGGTATCGGTCAACATCTGATCGATCTGAGCTTCCACCCACTTTTGATAGGCTTGCGTTTCTGTACTCAGATTATTCGCCACGATTGCTGGCGCAGTCGGCGCTGCGGCTGTAGTTGGCTGTGCAGTCGGTGCAGCTGGTTTTTCGGCCACCGACGCTTGATCACATGCGCTCAATGCAGCGCTAATTAGAGTGGCTGCCAGCAGCAGCGGAAATGCGGAACGTTTCATAATGGCCTCTTGCTTGTCTTGAATTTAAATGAGAAGTGTTCTCATTATCATTAATGTTTAAATTAAAGTCAAGACATCGGGTCGTTTTGCCAGCCATTGCACTCGCTGCTGCTATGAGATATTGACGCTTCAATCATTACAATAGGCGCATTCCACTGATGCACCTATTGTGCGGTAAGCCCCGTCCGTATTGCTTCTTGGCTGCGGGATGATCGCGGCGGAACAGCACCCATTCTTCGATGGTGCTGCCGTTGGGGAAATGACACAAGCCATATTCGCCCCCATCCGCTTGGCGTTTGATTTCTAATTGACCGCCTAAACCGACACAATATTGCGAGGCTGGGTTCGCCATGCCAATCGGCTTGGTCGTCACGGGCTTATCCTGCGCGCAAGCGACCAAACTGAGCGAGCAGATCATCACCAGCCATGTTGCAATGTTTAAACCGCGCATCGGATTTTCCTTTCATTGATGGTCAGGCGAATAAGACCGTCGATTCAGAGCGCTTGTCATAAGGTATTTTTGCGCTGACGATTGACACAAAAATGGGCACAAGGTGCAAACAAAACCGTTCGCACGTTGTGCCCTCGTTCAGATCAAACCTATCCGATTATTCGCGAATGATGAGGTTCGCGGGATCTTTAGGATCGTATTGAGCAGGATCAAGCGGCATGTGGTTGGAGATGTAATCTTTGAGCACATTGGCATC
>CAZCDD010000018.1:0-13476 GCA_964497405.1 uncultured Hydromonas sp.
TGCTGCAATTTGTTCTGCACGTGTTGCCATGAGACTACTCCTTTGAATGAAAAAAACAAACTCAGATGACGTCAACCCCAATGGGGTTTTCGCTTTGATTTGATTAAAAGACAATCAATATCTTATGTCTTATATAAGACTAACCTTTTGAATCATACTCAAGCCCATGAATTGGTGCAAGTGTTTTTCCGTAAATTTGCCTTAAATGTTGAAAATAATGGTTTTTTTTCATATTCCAATAATTTTATTTCATATTACAAAATTATCGCGCTTAGCATATGAACAGCACAAATCCCACAGCAAATCTTGCCAGTAACGCGAGGTACAACACCACCGATCCAATCAATGCCATCATAAATATACCGTTTTGAATCCATATGACAGACATAAAAAAATCCCTGCCTCACGCAGGGATTTTTCTTACTTTAGAATCGATGTTATTTTTTCGAAGTCGATTCACTCAGCGTTTTACTGATCGGTTTGGTGATGTACGACAAAACAGTTCGTTTATCGCCCATCAAGTCCACCTGCGCCGTCATACCCGGACGCACTTGTATTTGTTGACCAGTTTTACTCTTCAAGTTTGCACCTTCGATCTGTACGCGCACGCGGTAGTAAATGGGTGACTGCCCTTGGCGCAAGTTCTGCGGTTCTTCGTTCAGCGCATCCGGACTAATGTAAATCACTTTACCATCCATGGTACCGAAAATAGAATAATCATATGCATCCAGCTTCACCCGTGCCGTCATTCCCTCATGAACGCTGGCCATATCGGCTGGCATCACTTTGGCTTCTACAATCAGTGCATTATCCGTCGGCAAGATTTCCATCACTTCTTCACCCGGGCGCAATACACCGCCCAAAGTGGTGACCTTGATGTTTTTCACAAAGCCGGTTTCCGGCGCAGCCAAGTCTGTGTGTGATAACACCTGCGTGCGGTCTGCCAAGGTTTGTTCCTGTGTACTCAGATCCTCACTGGCTTTGTTCAATTCGGTATTCGCGTCTTGCAAATATTTATTACGCGTACCCGTAATTTGCAGTTGAATTTCATTGGCCGCACGTTTCATACGCAACAACTCGGCCTGACTCACGTCACCGGTTTTCACCAGTGGTTCGTTCATGCGTACTTCCTCTTGAGCCAGTAGCAGGCTCGTTTGTAGCTGCTTAATTTGTTGATTCAAACTCTGACGGCGTTGTGAATACAGCAATTTTTGCACGCTCGCCAATTCTGGGTATGCCAACTCCAATTTTGGGTCAATGACAAACGGTTTGCCCAAGACTTCCGCTTGTAAGCGCGCAACCGTCATACGCAATGCACTGACCTTACCCAAGGCGTCCGAATAAGCCGCAGTGGCACGCTCTTTTTCCAAAATCGCAACCACTTGGCCTTTTTCAACCTTATCACCCTCTTTGACACGAAGCTCTTTCAGGACACCACCGTCTGCACTCTGAACCAGCTGAGTACGGTCACTGGCAATCACCTGCCCTACCGCTGTAATGGTTCGGTCAATTTTGGTAAATGCCGCCCATAAAAACAATACGATGAATGCAATCAGGGAAATCCGCAACACTGCTCGGGCATTTTTCAATGAGCCATTGGAATCGGCGCCCAAAACTTTTAAAAATATATTCATTATTCACTACCTTTTACTTCGTTAACCGATGTCGAGGAGGGATTCGCTCCTGACTCAGGGTCATTTCCTCGATTGAGTTGAAACGTTCTGACACTTGGATTACCCGCTGCTTCAGTGGTTCCAGCAGTCGCTCCTGCTCGTTCAACAATGATACGTGCTGACTGCGCCGCATTCGCAGGCTGTGTCGCTGGAGCGGGCTGAGGTGTAGCGGCTGGCGGCGTCGCACGAGCTGCATTCACCTGCGCACCTTTCAAGCGAGCAATCACTTCATCTTTCGGACCATCCAGCACAATGCGATTATTCGCTACGACAATCAGTCGATCCACAAAATTGAGCAGTTGCAGATTGTGTGTGACCAAGACCAAAGTGTGCTCCGGTTTGATCTCTTCGCGCAAAGCCCCCAAGCAACGGTCAGCCGTTTGCTGATCCATCGAGGCAGTTGGCTCGTCCAATAACCAAATGGACGGTTTACTGATCAGCAAGCGGGTCAACGCCACCAATTGCTTTTGACCACCCGACAGACCACGCCCCCCTTCGGTAATCGGCAGTTCCAAACCTTTCGGATGGTTGGCAATCGCCAGCGCTAAACCGGTACGCTCGGCCGCAGCTTTAATCACCTCGTCACCCGGATCCATAGTGCCAATCAACAGGTTTTCACGCAGCGTACCGCTGAACAATCGATGATCCTGTTGCAAGTAGCCAATCTGCTCACTCAGAATCTGACGGGAGATGTGGCTCATATCCACGCCATCGAGCAAGACCTTACCGGTTAATGGCTGATACATGCCCGATAACAAACGCAACAAAGTTGATTTACCCGAACCGATGGCACCGAGTACCCCGATTTTTTGTCCCGCTGCAATATTCAATGCAGGGATATGCATGCTACCCGGCGCATTTTGATATGAAAAACGCACGTCTTCGAGCTGGTATTTACCGTGCAATTGATCCAACAAAATCACACGATCCGAATTGCTGTTGTCCATCTGCAAGCGATAAACCGCCTCAATCCCATCCAATGCACCTTTGGCATTGCCATAACGCAGCAATACTTGGTACAGCATGGCAATCGGCGCCGTCACACGCGAGCTCAAAATAGACGCCGCAATCAAGCTACCCATGGACATATGCCCTTCGGTAATCAGATACGCACCAATGGCGATCACCGCGATATAGGTCATTTGTTGCAATGTACTGATGATATGCGTGCCATTCTCAGATACTTGGCGCAATTTCACCTCTTGCTTGATCGATTCATCATTCAAATCAATCCACTTGGACAACATATTCCAAGAGCCACCACCGGCTTTAATGGTCTCTGCACCCTCAATGGTTTCTACCAGCTGACCCATTTTACGGTTGCTCACCTGCATACTTTCCTTGGTCAGGCGTTCAATTTTCTCGTTGGTCATGACCCCCATGATGATACCGATCACCAAGAAAATAATAATAGGTACGGTAATGAGTGGCGATGCAATCAAGGAAATGATCAGCAAAAACACGATGCCAAACGGCATATCAACCAAGAAATACAAAGTGCTGGACGACATAAATGCGCGGATGCTCTCATATCCGCGAATCTGCGCCCCTAATGAGCCCAAAGAGTTCGGCAATTGATCCAAACGCACTTTCAGCAAGCGCGCATAAATTTCCCGCGACAATTTGCTGTCCATATCCACGACGTTTTCTTCGGTCAGATGCGAACGCGCGTGTTTGAGAATGAAGTCAAACAGCATCGCCAGCAACACACCACCGGTCAAAACAGCCAAGGTCGAAAACCCTTTGGTCGGAATCACACGATCATAGACCTGCATGGAGTACAGTGAAATCACCACCTGTATCAGGCTAATCAGCATGGTGGCCACACCGGCCTCGTACAATGGCTTGCGATGCGCCTTGAATACATCTTTGAACAATTGGAATGCCGGTTTGTCCGACATTTTGTCGCGCTCATTGGCAAAATGCATGCGAATACAGTTGACCTCAGCTCCTTTCGGAATCTCAGACCACTGATCGAGATAGTTTTGCGCGACCCAGCTGCCATTGGCCGACTGATTGCGAATCAAAACCCAACCTTGCTGCGCCTGCCACACCACTGCTGGCAAACGTGCCGCATCCGGCTGCTTGGTCGGATCATCCAGACGGATATCCAACTGCTTGGCCATATTCCCCAAGACCGTTTTCCAGTCATGCAAACCGGTCTCGATATTGTCAAACTCCGCAGCATGCTGGGTAACCAAAGCATGCAATTGCAATCGATCAACCTCCGTTCCTTGCAGACGCGCCGCTTGCGCAATCGCCCACATGAACGAAGCTTTTTGATCGACCTTCGGCGCTGCCGGCATTGGACTGACCGCAGCCACAGTCTCGGGTGCGGAATGTTCAGGTGATTGTGCTGATGATATGGTCATTATTTAGTATCCTCGTCTGAACCTTGTAATGTCGATTATATTTTAAGGCGGCGATTGGTCGCCAGTAGCGTGGCCTCTACATCCGCCAAGCTGGTCAAAGTTTGGGTGCGCTCACGCACTGCATTAAGTAAATCCAACCACGATTTTTTACCCACACGGAACAAGCGATCGTAGGACTCGCTCACCTCTTGTGTCAAAGCAACGGTTCTGGCCAAAGATTCACGACGCGCCTTGGCAAATTCATACTCGCTCACATCCTGATTGATCTGAACCACGAGATCGCGTCGAGCCGTATCAATATCCAACAATGCCGCGCGGTATTGGTCGCTGGCGGCACTGCCCTGAACCAATGATGCAAAACCATTACCCGAGCTGTATTCGGCCACAATGCCAACGGTGTCCACCGTAGGTGCATTTTTCATGCTCACGCTGTTGATGGTTCGCTCGGCCTTGAGTGAAATGGCAGGATAGGCCTGCGCCTTGGTCACGCCCGCTTGATGCTCTGCTGCCTGCGCCGCATACTCCAAACGGTGAATGGTCGGGCTCACAGCCAAGGCTTGGGCGATGATGTCATTGGGTAATTGCGTATCGGCTGTGATGTTCTGACTCAACATATCACGGTTTAATTGACGTCCCACCAACTGATTGAGCGTCACTAAGGATGAGAACTCAGCCGACCGATAGTTGGCCTGCTCTGCCTGCGCCTGACCCAAGCGCGATAAGCTCTGATTCACATCACTTTGCGTGGACACCCCCGAATGCATACGACGGGTAATCAACTCGGTGAATTTTTGATGCGCGATCACGCTTTCATTGGCTGCTTGGAGTTTTTTGTGCGCCGTGTACCATTGCGCATACGCATTGACCACACGCACCGCCACGTCACGACGCGCTTCCTCAACCATCCAGTCGGCCATACCTTTTTTCGCTTTGGTCATCTGCAAACGCGAGTACAGCCCACCGCCGAGCAAAGGTTGTTTAACCACTATCGTTGTCACCGGATCGGATTTACGATTGCTTGATGAAACCCCGTCACCGTAGCGGAATGTGGCCGGCTGCGCCGAAATGGTCACCGCAGGTAAAAAATTCAATTTAGCGGCAAGAACCTCTTTTTCCGCTGACTTTTGGGTCATCTGTTTAGACTTAATGCCGGGGTAATTCTGGAAGGCATCATCAATCAAATCGTCAACCACATCGGCCCGAACAGCCACCGCACTCAGGAGCAAAGCCCCCGCCAGCGCGGTTTTTATCCATTTTAATTGTTGACCGCTTTGCATAAAAGCACCGCCTCCCTTGATACCATCGGATTGATTATTGCTGGGTCTTTTGTTCATTTGTCGCTTCATAAGCAATCATTCTTCTCAGTGAGTATTCAATCAAAAACTCAATTGCTGAACCTCATTATTCGGTTGCGCATCCTCCTGAGGCACGCGTTCAGGCGCTTGCGCCGTATCGTTCACAGTTCGGCGTTGGAACAGCCGCTGATACCACGGCTTTTTCACTTCAAAGCGTTTGGCATCCACAATTTCAAACGGAAGTATTTGAGCCGATTGTCCATCGATCAAAATTTCAGAGGACACAAACCCCTTACCCAATTGAGCGGTGTTGATCCAAAACCAGACATGGTGCGGGTCTCGGGTATATTTAGGCAAACGATCTTGCTCAGCCATGACCGCGCCAGCCGAATTACGCCATTTGACATCTATGGTTCTGGCTTGGTTATTCTGATCCCAACCCAAGGTCATATAGGCATAGACCATGTCACCATACTCAAACTGTTTTTTGGATTGAGTGGTCTTTTCCGCCTTGCTATCGACCGTATTGACCAAAACCACCCGCATTTCGCCTGGCGCGACCTGTGCGCCACGACCAAAGATGCGCATAGAAGAGCAGCCCGTCAAGCCAATTGCCAGCGCCATAAAAACAATAAGCAAATAATTTTTCTTCACAAAAGCCTCAAGTTTAAATTCAATCGCTCAATAAGATATACATAAAAATCAATCAAACGGTTGTGTGTTTACACAACCAATAAGGATGATCAAACTTTATCCATAGTATTGAAACTTTATTATTCTATCAGTAAAAAGATGAGTTGTTCGGATTGAACCCCCAAATCATGGGCAAAACACAGTCGACATGGATCGATTGGTGTCACAAAAACGCACCCTCGTACCCGATATGCGCTTAAATCTGACCGACCAGCTCCCGAACCACCGCGGCCAGATTCACCCGTACATGACAGTCGCTTGGTGTTTCTGCATCGGCATAGGTCTCCCCGCCTTTGCCGGTCAGCACCAGATAGGGCTGGCAGCCTGCCGCATGTGCGGCCAGCATATCGTTCAGGGTATCACCCACATAGACCACGTCTTTGAGGCGCACATTGAAGCGATCAGCAATGTCATTGAGCATGGTCGGTGAAGGTTTGCGGCAGCCGCATCCGGCCTCAGGCGTGTGCGGGCAAAAGAAAATGGCTTCGAGCTGACCGCCTGCGGCGATGATTTCGTCGTCCATTTTTTGATTCACCGCATTCAACTGGGACACGGTGAGTAGCCCTTGCATGATGCCGGGTTGATTGGTGGCCACGACCACGCGAAAATCCGCACGGTGCAATTGCGCCAACGCTTCCAGACTGCCCTCAATCGGAACCCAATCATCCGGCTCAGCAATCACGCCGCGATACTCATTGATCACGCCGTCGCGCGACAGAATAATGAGCTTAGATTCTTTGAGTTCGGCTTTTGTTCCCACGCTGACCCCCATGCAAGCGCGGTATTAAACCGCCAGTTGTGAAATATCGGCCACGCCGTTCATCAATCCTGCCAATTCCTGCAATAGTTTCAGGCGATTCGCACGCACCGCAGCATCATCCGCCATCACCATGACATCAGCAAAAAACGCGTCAACCGATTCGCGCAAACCCGCCAAAGCACTCAGTGCACCAGCATAATCGCGCTGCGCCATCGCCGACTCAACCGTCGGACGCACAGCGCTCATGGCTTGAGCCAAATGTTGCTCAGCGGTTTCAGTCAGCAATGCACTATCCAAACTCGCCGCAACAGCCTCGTTTTTCTCCACCGCTTTACGCAAAATATTCACGCAGCGCTTGTTCGCCGCAGCCAAATCTTGCGCTTCCGGCAATACGGCAAAACTCTGTACCGCTTGCAATTTCGCCATCACTTCGGACAAATCGTCTGGATTATTCGCCAGAACCGCTTCGATTTGTGCCGGCGCATAGCCTTTGTCCTTGAGCAAACCCCGCAGACGGTCCAGCATAAAGGCTTTGACCTCAGCCACACTGTTTTTCACCTGAGCATTGTCGGCAAATTGCGCTTGCGCATGACTGAGCGTCGCCTCCAGCGACAGTGGCAATTGTTTTTCCACCAGCATACGCACCACGCCCAAGGCATGACGGCGCAGTGCGAACGGATCTTTTTCACCAGTCGGTTGCAAACCTATGCCCCAAATGCCCACCAGCGTTTCGAGTTTATCGGCAATCGCGCCGATCAAACCAATCTGCGTCGCTGGCAACTCGTCACCGGCAAAACGCGGCTGATAATGCTCGGCACAAGCGGCGGCCACATCGGCTTTTTCGCCATGATACGTCGCGTAGTAGCGCCCCATCACGCCTTGCAGTTCAGGGAATTCGCCGACCATATCGCTGACCAGGTCGGCCTTGGCAATGTACGCCGCACGTTTCGCATCGTCCACGTTTGCGCCCAATTGCTCCGCCAAATACGCGGCAATCGCTTGCACCCGTGCCACGCGCGCGCCTTGCGAACCGAGTTTATTGTGATAGACCACAGCTTGCAGTTTGCCCACCATGTCGTCCAAGCTGCGCTTTTTGTCCTGCTCAAAGAAAAATTGCGCATCGGCCAAACGCGGACGCACCACGCGGGCATTACCCTCGATGATGTGCGTTGGATCGTCGGTCAACAGATTCGAGACAACCAAAAACTCGTTGACCAAAGCCCCTTGGGCATCGGTCATGGCGAAGTATTTTTGATTGGTCTGCATGGTCAGAATCAAGCATTCCTGCGGCACGGCGAGGAATTCTTGTTCAAATTCGGCCTTGTACACCACAGGATACTCGGTGAGTGAGGTCACCTCGTCCAATAATGCTTCGGGCATGATCACCTGATACGCGCCGGCTTTATTGTTCAACTGCTCGTAAATGCTTTCACGGCGGACTTTATAGTCCGGCTCCACCATGCCTTCGGTACGCAAGATATGCGCGTATTCATTCGCATTCGGAATATTAATCGCGGTGGTACCCAAGAATCGATGACCATCGGTCACACGATCGGCTTTCACGCCAAACGCGGTCACCGGCAACACATCTGCGCCATACAGCGCCAACAGACGTTTGACCGGACGCACGAACTGCACATCCTGCTCCGCCGTCGTACCGGCGTGAATTTGGTAGGTCATGACTTTTGGAATCGGCAATTTAGCAGCCGATTCGGTCAAAATACTTTGCAACACCTCACTGAGCACCGCACCTTTTTGCGTGTGACTGAGGTAGAAAATATCCTGTTTGCCATCATTTTCGATTTCCAAATCCGCCGGTGTTTTATCCGCAAAGCCCATCGCCGTAAGCTTTTTCACCAATGACGGACTGGCCTGATCATCGGTGGTCAAACCGACCGATACCGGCAGCACTTTATCGCGCTTTTGCACATCGTCCGCCTGCGCGCGCACCTGCTCAACGCGCACGGCCAACCGGCGCGGTGTGGCATACGCATGTACGGCGCTGTCTTTGGCCGCCAAGCCATGTTTCACCAAACCTTCGTGTACGCCCTGCGCGAACGCATCGGATAATTTTTGCAAAGCCTTCGGTGGCAATTCTTCGGTCAACAGTTCAATCAATAATGAGGCAGACATAAATCGCTTTCTTAATCAGTTTCCACGCCGAGATTGGAACGCCCTTGCGCCCAGCATGGTTCAATAGCCGCGTATTTTAACAGATGCGCCCTCGGCTTTGGGCTAAAATACCATCCATAAGCGTTTCATTCGCCAACCACAACGACCTATTTCATGCGTTCACGATTTTTTTACCCAGCCCCTTGGCCAAACACACCACAATTGACTCTGAGCGAGGAGATTTTTCACCATGCCATTACCGTTCTGCGCATGCGGGTTGGCGATGTATGTGAACTGTTTGACGGACAAGGCCACTGCGCATCGGTTGAGCTCATCCAGATTGAGAAAAAATCCGCTCAAGCGCGCTGGCTCTCCGCCCCTGCGTTGCACACGACCAACGAATCGCCGCTCCATATCACCTTGGCGCAGTGCCTGTCCTCAGCCGAGAAAATGGACTGGACGATTGAAAAAGCGGTGGAATTGGGGGTCAATCGCATCGTACCGATTTTCTCTGCCCGCTCGCAAATCAAACTTTCTAGCGAACGCAGTGATAAAAAACTCGCGCATTGGCAACGCATTATCCTATCTGCCTGCGCCCAATCCGGCCGCAATGTTTGCCCCGAACTCCTCGCCCCGATGAGTTTGAGTAGCTGGTTGGGACAGACGCACGATGTCGACACCTGTCAGCTTATTTTGCAGCCAGACCCACAACTGCCACGCACCCTGAGCCAACTGCCCCAACCCACCACTCGCAACATTCACCTGCTCATCGGCCCCGAAAGCGGCTTTGATGACAAAGAACTGAGTTTGGCGCAGCAGGCCGGTTACCAAGCCACCTTGCTCGGTACGCGCGTTTTACGCACAGAAACCGCCGGTTTAGCGACCATAGCGGCAATTCAGGCACTGTGGGGCGATTTTTAACCCTTTTGGCAGACGCCTTACGGCCGCTTCCAAGCAATAGCGTGTAAAAAATGGAGGCACTTATCTACATCGACCATAAATCATGCTAATATAACCGCATCAAACCCAATCAATGCGGTCTGACGCATCGTGAATGAACGCGCGATGCAAGTTCATCTACACTTTTAAAGGACGACAACAATGAGTTTACTCGACAGCGTATTAGGTTCAGTTTTGGGCGGCAACAACAGCGGCAATAACAGCTTGCAAGGTGCATTGTTGCAAGCCGTTATCAGCCAAATGTTGGGCGGCAACCAACAAGGCGGCGCCGGTGGCGCATTGGGCAACATCGTCGGCAGCATGCTCGGCGGCGGTCAACAGCAAGGTGGCGGTGCATTGGGCAACATCTTGGGCAGCGTATTGGGCGGTGGCCAACAAGGCGGCGCAGCCGGTGGTTTGGGCGGCTTACTCGGCGGTTTGCTCGGCGGTGGCGCACAAGTGCAACAACAAGCAGGCACACAAATGGCCGGCGGCTTGGGCAATTTGACCGATATGTTGAGCCAATTGGGCTTGGGCGAACAAGTCAAATCATGGGTGGGCACTGGCGAAAATATGCCTGTAACCGCAGAGCAAATCCAAAACTCATTGGGTCAAAACGGCACTTTGGGTCAAATCGCCAGCCAAGCCGGTGTGTCTGAAACCGACGCAGCAGGTGGTTTGGCAGAATTGCTCCCAGGCCTGATCAATAAATTGACACCAAACGGTCAGATTGACGCTGGCGACATCACCTCAATTTTGGGCAGCTTATTGGGTGGTAACAAGCAATAATCCGTTACCCCTTATAAATCGTCATTCACAACACAATTGACGAACCACGCAGGCGACCCGATTCGAGTCGCCTGTTTGGTTTTTAACCCCCGAGCATCGAGAGACGCGTTACAATAAACACCCACGAACCAACCTACGACATCATGCTGTTTAACCCCACACTCAAAGAAGTGCGCCAATTTTTCTACCACGCTTGGCACAAATCTTTAAACCACCAGACACTGGCGCCGATTGAAACCATGGCGGTTCGATGGATGCGCGTCCATCCAGAGTATCATGCCGTACTCAATGGCCCGATCGAAGCACTCGAAGCCGCGCAGTTTCTACCCGAAGACGGACAAACCAATCCCTTCTTACACCTATCCATGCACCTATCGATCAGCGAGCAAGTCTCGGTTGACCAACCGCACGGCATCCGCGCCGCCTATGAAAAACTCTGTCAAAAGCACAATGACGAGCACACCGCAGCGCACATTGTGATGGAAGCACTCGGGCAAATGCTATGGCAGTCACAACGCGAGCAAAAAGAGCCGGATGGCGCCGCCTACATCGACATGATCCTACGCGCTGCACACTAATTTTTCAGGAGAAGACCATGAGCCTATTCAAAACCAGCACCGTATTCAAAGAAAATTTGGAACAATTTCCACCGATTGATATGGTGGAGCGCATTGATATCGCCCAAGGCGACAAACCGCAAGGCAGCATCCTCAATGCCGATGGTCAGCGCGGCTCGCTCGCCCTGTATCACTACCTGTACAAAACCATGGGCGAGCTGGATATTTACGCCGCACGCCGCGGACTGGAACTGTACGCCGAACATACCGCCGATGCGCGCGCCAATCCGGGCAAACACCCAAACATCGACCGCCTGATTTTGATCGAAGCGACGCACAAACCGATGGAAATGAAAGTCATCTACAAAGAAGGTGAAAAGCCCGCCAGCAACTGGGATGATGACGAAAACAAAGACGAGTAAACACCTTACTCACAGAACGCGGGTCACAAACGACCATCAAAAAAACGTAACCCGTCGGTTACGTTTTTTTGATAGATGAACCCTCGCGCGGCGACCTACATCATCACCAGCTCAGGCACAGGCGATGGCTCCTGCACTTTCACCCAGTGAAACAACAACTGCTCCACACGCTCCAAACTGCGTTCGCGCAATTCGCGCCATTGCTTCAAATCATGCGCACGCGTTTGTCCCACCCCAGCGGCGTAATTGGTACACACGGTGATCGCGGCATAATCGAGCGCCAACTCCTTAGCCAAAATCACCTCTGGCACTAAAGTCATCCCGACCACATCCGCACCGTCGCCCACCATCCGGCGCACTTCTGCGCGGGTTTCCAGACGCGGCCCATCGGTACAGGCATAAACCGCCTCCTGCACCAAATCAATGCCCAAAGCTTGACCCGAAGCAATTAAATTATCGCGCGTAGCACCATGAAACGGCTCGCTCATATCGGTGTAAACAATCGGGTAATCCGGCCCTTCATAATAGGTATTTTTACGCCCCTGCGTATAATCAAGCATATCGCTGAGCACCACCAGCTGTCCGGGCTGAATCGACTCCACCAAGCTACCGACACTGCCGACCGCACAGATATTGGTCACGCCGATTTTTTGCATGGCCCAAATATTCGCTCGAAAATTAATCTGATGCGGTGCCAATGTATGGCCATAACCATGTCGGTTAATAAAGGCCACTTCGACCCCCGACAATTCACCCAAAGTCACCGCACACGAAGGCTCACCAAACGGCGTGCGCACGATTTCGCGACGCACATGCTCCAACTGAGTCAATCGCTGCAAGCCACTTCCGGCTATGATTCCGAGCATACTATTTCTCCCCTATTGTTATTTCAGCAGCGCCAACATCTGCGCCTCATCCAAAACCCGAACACCCAGCGCATGGGCTTTATCCAATTTAGATCCGGCCGCCTCACCGGCGACCACATAATCCGTTTTACTCGACACGCTGCCCGCCACTTTCGCACCTGCCGCCTCCAGCATGGCTTTAGCGTCCTCACGCGCGAGCGTCGGCAATGTACCGGTCAAAACCACCGTTTTTCCAGCAAAGGCGCTATCTGCCGCATGGGTCTCAGGCAAACTATCCCAATGAACACCCCATTGTATCAGACGCTCGGTGACGTTTTGATGACGCGCATCCGCCCAAAAATCCACAATCGCCTGCGCCACCACGGGCCCAATATCGCTCACCGCCAGCAACTCATCCACGCTCGCCGCACGAATCGCATCCAGCGTGCGAAAATGCTGCGCCAAGGATTTTGCCGTCGCCTCGCCCACATGACGAATGCCCAGCGCATAGACAAACCGCGCCAGCGTGGTTTTTTTCGAGCTTTGAATCGCATCAAACACATTTTGCGCGGACTTTTGCGCCATGCGCTCCAACTGCGCCAATTGCACCACACTCAAACGGTACAAATCATCCGGCGTTTTCACCAGCCCCACATCGACCAACTGCTCAATCAATTTATCGCCCAGCCCGTCAATATTCACCGCTTTGCGCGACGCAAAATGCATCAGGCTCTGCTTTAACTGCGCCGGACAAATCAAGCCGCCGCTACAACGCGCCACCGCCTCGCCCTCCTCGCGCACTATCGGCGAAGCACATTCAGGGCATTGCGTCGGCATGACGAATACCCGTGCATCCGCAGGTCGTTTCTCGATGATGCTCATCACCACCTCAGGAATCACATCGCCCGCGCGTCGCACCACCACGGTGTCACCGATGCGCATATCTTTACGCGCCACCTCGTCGGCGTTGTGCAGCGTCGCATTGGTCACCACCACGCCACCGACCTCGACCGGTGCGA
>CAZCDD010000019.1:0-12964 GCA_964497405.1 uncultured Hydromonas sp.
AAGGCTCTGGTATGCTCTATCGCACAATCATCCATCCCATGAGCCATTTAATGAATTACCTGAGCGTGAGTCACCCAAGCGTGAGCCACCTCAGCACAGCTTTGGGATTGATGGGCGCATTGCTTTTGACAAGCCCTAACCCAGTCAGCGCGCAAACAAACCCGACTGTCGCCATCAACGTGACCGATGATACCGGTCAAGAACTGCATTTTGAACACGCCCCACAGCGCATCGTCTCGCTCGCGCCATCGGTGACCGAAAACCTGTTTGCCATTGGTCTGGGCGAGCGCGTGGTGGGCGTGAGCAGCTACTCCGATTACCCCGAGCCGGCCAAAAAATTGCCGATCATCAGCGACTATCAAAACATGGATCTGGAAGCCATCGCCAAACTCAAACCCGATGTCGTGGTGGTTTGGCACGGCGGTCAGTCTCCCGCGCAGTTGTCCGCACTCAAGCAATTAAACATCCCGATTTTTTACCAAAAAATCAACACCTTGGCAGATATACCGCTGTCGCTGATGCGTTTGTCGCAAATGGCGGGCAATCAAATTCAGGCCGCACCGATTATTGCCCAAGCCTACAAACAAATTCCCCTGCTGGCACAAGCACCACAACCCACACTCAAAGCATTTTACCAAGTGTGGCAGCGTCCGCTGATGACCATCAACGGCAGTAGCTGGATTTCCGATGCTCTGGCGCGCTGCGGTGCGGCAAACCTATACGCCGAACTACCGATCAGCGCACCGACTGTGAATTTAGAGGACGTGCTCGCACGCCAACCTGAGTTGATACTCAGTACGGCCAGCAACGCAGCATCTGATCGCAGTCTTGACTTTTGGCGCGACTGGCCACAGATTCCTGCTGTAAAGCACAATGGCTTGATTTACAGCGAAGGCGATGGAATGAATCGCTCCTCTTTGCGTACATTGGCCGCAGCACAGCAACTGTGCGGACAAATCGCTCAAGTACGTAGCTCCTATCAAAGCAAATAATGATTACCGTCGCGACCTACAACATCCATAAAGCCCACTCGATGACGCGCGGCTGTCATCTGCACGACCTCAAAAGCGGTCTGCTGGAAATCAACGCCGACCTACTCTGCCTACAAGAAGTACAAGACCTCAATACCAAACGCAAAAGTCCGGCGTTGATCGAGCACGGCCACTCACAAATCGCAGCATTGCAAGCCAATCTGTACCCGCACATCGCCTACGGCGCCAATGCCATTTACGAGCATGGACATCACGGCAACGCGATTTTGTCCAAATTTCCGATTCAACATTGGCGCAATATCGATGTATCCGATCACCGTTTGGAGCAGCGCGGCATTCTACACGCCACGCTCGATCATCCAGATTTGGGAGAAATACACGTCATTAACTCACACTTTGGGCTGTTCAAAGTCAGCCGCATTCGGCAAGCGCACGCACTCATTCGACATGTGCACGACACCGTACCCAAAGCCGCACCACTGATTGTCGCCGGAGATTTCAACGACTGGAATCTGCATGTACATCACTTACTCACCCATGAGTTGCTGCTTCAAGATGCGGTCGAAACCGTTCAACAAGGGCGCTCTGTAGCGTCAGAACACGAACACAACCGTTTGCGCCGACTGGTTAAAAACCTCACCCATACCGCGCTGGCACCGACACCGTTTGGCACACAGCAATCACTCGGCAGAACCTTTCCCAGCATGATTCCGTGGTTTCAACTCGATCGACTGTATGTGCGTGGCTTTGACATCGCCGATGCGCACGTCAAAATGGGCTCAGCATGGCGGCATCGCTCCGATCATGCACCGATTCAAGCAACACTCAAGCCATCTACCATTGCCTTCTCACAATGAGCATCGGTACCCGCGATAAAAAAGCCACTTCGTATTGAAGTGGCTTTTCTAAATCAATGAAACCCCAGAATCAGTTACACAAATTGGCGGTTTTACAAGAACCATCAACCGACCATGTCACACCCGTAGCATTGGGTGTAGGTGTGAGTTTGTAATCTGGGCCCATGCTCTTACTATTGCTGTTGCCATTGTTATTAGAAGTCTTGGCATTGGTTGCTTCTGTAGGAAAATCAGCCAGCACCCCCGTAGCGGTAATTACACCATCCACCACAGTTACGCTGGCAACATGTCCCTGAGCAGTATTGTAGCCTGCAGGAATACCATTGGAGTCCGCATCACAGTCCGCCACTGCACGCTCCATCAAACAACGCTCGACCGCCAATTTGTAAGGAGCCGTGGCATTAATCACCTCAGTAAATCGCGCTTGGCTGGAATAATTTTGCATGCGTGGCACGGCAATGGTGGCCAAAATACCAATCACAGCGATGACAATCAACAACTCCAGCAACGTAAAACCAGATTGTTTACTGCGATTTTTTATACATTTAGATTGATTCATTTTATTGTTTCACTTTTAAATAACCCATATTGACAGGCAAACGGTTCAGCGTTTGAACATCCGCGCGCTCACGCTCTTGAGCAGGGCGTATTTTACTGTATTTCCCCTAAAATTATAGGGCATTTTTTCTAAAAAACACATCCCAAACCCCATGGCCCAAGCGGTTTCCTCGATTTTCGTACTTAGTCAGCGGACGACTCTCCGGACGGGGAATAAAGCCATGAGCTGGATCGGTATTGTGCAACAAAGTTTCAGCACTTAAGACCGCCAACATCTGTTCGGCATAGTTTTCCCAGTCGGTCGCACAATGTATATATCCTCCCGTTTGCAAACGCAAAGCCAGCTCATGCACAAATGGCGACTGAATCAAGCGACGTTTGTGATGGCGCGCTTTGTGCCACGGATCGGGGAAATAGACGTGTACGCCTGCCAACAGGCCGTGCGGGATCATGTCGCGCACGATCTCAACCGCATCATGCTGGATGATGCGCAGATTCGTCAGACCGTATTCTTGCACGCGTTTGAGCAATGCCCCTACGCCCGTGGTGAATACTTCAACACCGATATAGTTGATGTGGGGATTTTGTGCGGCGATTTTTGCCGTGGTTTCGCCCATGCCACAACCAATTTCCAAAACGATCGGATGATCATTGCCAAAAATCTGCGCCCAATCTTGAGCGCTTTTTAACTGCGGCTCATAGCGCACGCCGTACACGGGCATCAGGCTTTCGTAAGCGCGGCGTTGCGCTTCTGAAAAATGGCCTTTGCGGTGAACAAAACTTTTAATATGCCCGTGGACTGGGGTGTGATCGGTTTCAGCGGATTCTGCTGCGTCGTGCTGGAGTTCGGATGAAGTCATGGTGTGAAAACAGTGCTTACAGGGTTCAAATAGGTTGAGAAAACGAATGATGCTGACCACAAAAAAATACCCCGATACATTGGGTCGGGGCATTTTTTGGTCTGAGCCGTTTGGGGATGCCGCGTTTTATTGCAAAGCCTCCAAAATGCGATTGCGAATATCGTCCACGCCGCCAACACCCGAGATTTTACGGTATTTTGGTGCTGCCGCGTCGCCGCTGGCTGCCCAGTTGCCATAATAATCAACCAATGGACGGGTTTGCGCTTGATACACATCCAGACGTTTGCGCACGGTCTCTTCCTGATCGTCGTCACGCTGAACCAAATCTTCGCCGGTCACATCGTCCTTACCCGCCACTTTAGGTGGATTGTATTCGATGTGGTACACACGACCCGATGCAGGGTGTACACGACGGCCACTCATGCGTTTGATGATTTCCTCAGCAGGAACGTCAATTTCCAGTACAAAATCAACCGATACCTGCGCATCTTTGAGCGCATCGGCCTGTGGAATGGTGCGTGGGAAGCCATCAAACAGATATCCATTGGCACAGTCATTTTCGGTCAAACGCTCTTTCACCAGATTGATGATCAAACCGTCGGAGACCAATTGTCCGGCATCCATCACTTTTTTCGCTTCAATGCCCAGAGGCGTACCGGCCTTAACCGCCGCACGCAGCATATCGCCCGTCGAAATTTGCGGAATGCTGTAATGCTCTTTGATGAAATTGGCTTGAGTGCCTTTGCCCGCACCCGGTGGGCCTAACAAGATGATACGCATATACTGAGTTCCCAAGTGAGTCTATAAATATAAGTCCATAACCTTACCTGAGGCACGGACTTCGGTCAAGCTTTAAAAAACGTTCACAGCCCCGCGTCACGCAAATATTGCTCCACCACCGCCACATCCTGCGGCGTATCCACGCCCGGCGCAGCGGCCGCATCGCTGATAAATACCCCAATGTGCTCGCCATGAGCCAATACGCGCAACTGCTCCAAGCTCTCAATCTGCTCCAGACGGCTCACTGGCAGTTGACCATAGCGTTTGAGAAAGCCAACGCGGTAGGCGTAAATTCCCATATGACGCAACACCGGCACATCGGTTGGTAGGGTTTGTTCTGCCACATCGATATCGGATTGAGACTTCATCCAATCGCGCGGATACGGAATCGGTGCACGCGAAAAATACAAAGCGCGGTTGTGCTCATCCAAAACCACTTTAACCATGTTCGGATTGAGAAAATCAGCCAAAGTGGACATCGGGTGCGCCGCCGTCGCCATCACGCACGAAGCATCCTGCTCCAATGCCTGCGCCACCGCCTCAATCAATGCCGGAGCAATCGCCGGTTCATCACCCTGCACATTGACCACAATCGTGTCATCCGACCAACCGCGCTCAATCGCCACTTGCGCAATGCGATCGGTCCCAGACGGATGATCCGCCAGCGTCATGTGCGCTTCGTAGCCTGCCTGAGTCACCAGCGCCGCAATGTCTGCGTGATCGGTGGCCACGACCACTTCGTTCGCCGAGGTTTGCAAAGCCCGTTCGGTCACGCGCAAGATCATCGCCCGCCCCAAAATAGAAACCAACGGCTTGCCATGAAAGCGTGAGCTACCCATGCGTGCAGGAATCACCACTTTAAACGGGCTCATACCTGCTCCTTCATTCAGCCAAGGCAATCGCCTGCTCAATCAGCAAAATCGGAATGCCATCGCGAATCGGGTACAGCACATGGGCTTGAGCCGAATACAAACCTTCTGGCTGCTCAGCCGTCGCCGCGCGATACACCAATTCGCCACCGGTTTTCGGGCAACGCAACGCATTCAACAATTTCTCATCCATAATCATCCTTCAATTCTTCACTCGCCCCGTTGTCACCATGACCACAAGAGCGCCCATCATTATCTGTCATACGATTCAAAGCTGGGGATTTCGAGTCAATTCATTCAATTGACCGATCAAATAATCCACCAACGCTTGCCAACCATCGTTGGATTGTACCTTCAGCGGCACCACCCAAATTTTTTCTGCCAACTCGGGAAAATCCTGCACCCAATGCAAACACTTAACCGCGTCTTTTTCTGTCATAAAAATCGCGCGGCAGGCTTTTTCCTGCATCAGCTGCAACAAACGCTTGGCCAACGCCGCGTCCAATGGCGCATGATCCGGCAAAGCCAAGGTTTCCCCTTGTATGCCCCAATCATTCAACATCTGAAAAAACACCTGAGGCTGCGCAATACCCGCCAGCATCAGGGCTTTTTCACCCTCCTGCGCACCGAATAAATACGGCCATCCATTCAGCGCTATTGTACGCTGAACCTGTGCCAAAGCATAGGCGCTATTCAAAGAGCTGCACACTTCAAACTGAGGGGTATTCAACGGCTGAGGCAGCCACGGCATATCGCTCAAGGCACGCCCAGAGCTCGATGGCGAACGTCGCCGATGATGAATGACTGCGGATACAGAATTTAAACGCGTCGGTGGCTCACGCAAAGGGCCGGCCGGTAAACACCAACCATTGCCCACACCGCGATCATCGAGCACCGCTATTTCCAAATCGCGGTACAAACGGTAATGCTGCAAACCATCATCACACACAATCACATCGCACTCGGGATGCGCGGCACACAGTGCACGGGCCGCGTCCACACGATTCGCTCCGACCCAAACCGGCACACCGGTGATACGCTGCAACAGCAACGGTTCATCGCCAACCTCGCTGGCCAAACTTTCCGCCGTCACCTCAACTTCTCGGCGCTGCTGATTGGCTTGTGAGCCATAGCCTCGGGTGATGATTGCGGGCTGAAAACCGGCGCGTCGCAAATCTTGAATCATCTGCGCCACAATCGGCGTTTTACCCACGCCACCAATCATAATGCCGCCGACCACAATCACCGGCACAGGCATCCGATACTGTGCCCGCCAACCTCGCAAAAAACTCACTCGACGCCCAGTAGCAACGCGCTCAAACAACCACGAAAGCGGCCACAACGCACGCGTCATCCGACCACGACTTTGCCACAGCGTGAGCCACTGAGCTTCGCGCTGTGCTTGTTTGTGTAAAGAGTCAGACGGTTTCTGCTGTGTCATGTGAACAAAATAATCATTGGTGTATGCTTACAGTGCAGGCTCACTCAAATCGTCAGCCTCGTCGGGCAAACGCTCTGCCTCGATCGTGCTGCTGGACTCGGCTTCAACCCGCCCCATAATCCGCACGCCGACCTCTAAGCTCACCCAATCAATGTCCTGCAATTGTACACGCAGACGCGATTGCAATGGGATATCTGCTGGCAAAATACTGTTTAAATACAAAGGAATATCCGCCAAACGCAATGCATTTTCACGGATGGCCAATGCCTGAGTTTCAAAAATCCCCTCATTCATGCGTTGCGCCACCCAACGCAAACACCAGTAGCGCTCCATCGTGCTTTGCTGAACCGCGTAGGCACGGTATTTTTCATCAAACTGGCTCATGCGCGCAAGCAAATCGGCTTCCTTCGGTTGGAACGGCGCTTTCATCGGCGCGGTCACGCCATAACGCACCGCTGCCAGCAACTGCATTTGATTAAGCCAATCGGCATAACGGCGCAAAGGCGACGTCGCCCACATATACGCCGGTACGCCCATCGCCAGATGCGCTTGCGCGTGCGTGCTGGTGCGTACGCCCATGTGACTTTGGGTACGAAACAGCGCCGGAACGCGCAAATCACGCAACCAGCTCGCCCACTGCACATTGGCAAAAATCATCCATTCGGACACAATTTTATCGACCGGCGAACCGCGCATGCGCTGGGTAATGGAGACCTGCTCCTCGCCGCTCGGCGTTGCCCCCTCTACGGTCTCTAACTCATAGGAGAAATCAGCACGGTTATTGTTCTCCGGTTTGCCGCGCACCGCATCGCGAATCGCACTGAGCTTTTGCGCCGCTTGCCACAGTATCTGCAATTCATGCGCCCGCGGATAGTCGTGACGCGCACCGTCCAAATCTGCTGGACTCAATTGCATCTGTGGCGTGTCGTGGCGCAGATTGTCACTGATGCGCACCCGCTCAATGCGCGTCTGCACATCGGTAAACGCCTCATTGCCCGAAAGATCGGTGTGAAAAGTGGTGTAGATGGAAAAGACCGGACGCACCGTGCCTGCATCCAAGCTAAATTGCGCCACCCAATGATCGGGCAGCATGGTGACTTTCTCACCCGGCATATACAAGGTAGACATTCGACTGACCGCATGGCTATCTGCCGTGTCATCGCGCGTCACCGCCAAGGATGGCGCGGCAATGTGAATACCAATTCGATATGCGTTCTCGTCCAAAGCACGCACCGAAAACGCGTCGTCAATCTCGGTGGTCGCTGAGTCATCAATCGAGAATACCGCGACATCCGCGAGTACCGCCTCATCCACCACCCCTTCGGCCAACAGTTCATCCCATTGCTGCAACTGCGGCTCGGGCAAGGTCTGCGCGTCTTGAGCAATGCCTCGCGGATAATGCTCCGCCAAAAAACTCATGCGATGCAGTTCAAAGGCATTGCGAAACGCACCAATATGCAGCATCAATTCAGGTAAAGTGAGTTTTAAATCCGTTGCCGCTTGTAACGCCGCCTTATAGCTCATGTCATTGGCGTTTTTCTTCTGCATAATCGCATCGCGCGCTTGCAGTACCTCATGCGGCGCCTGCCCCGCCTTCATCTGCTCAACCCACAGTGCTTGTTGGCGCAGACGTTCTTCTTTCTTAGCCACCGCCGCCAAGGCGATCTGAATCTGCTCGTAGGGCTGACGGAAAAATTGCCCACGCCCTTTTTTACCAAAATAAATCGGCGCCGACTGAATCGCCTGCCACATCGCCGCCTGCTCCAACACACTGGCCTGTTCACCGAAATACTCGCGGGCGATCTGCGTAAAATCAAACACTTCCTCGGGCGCGCATTCCCACAGTAAATCCAGATCCACCTGCGCGGCCAGCTCCTGCACCTGTTCACCCGCTTGCGGCGCACTCACGCCACTCAGATTCGCTTGCAGCAACACATCCTTGGTTTTGATTTTTTGTAAAGACGAGCCTTGCCCTTTGACCTGCAAATGACTGTCTTTTTGCTCCATGACCTCGCCGGTATTCAGCTTGCCCTGTGCTTCGTAAAAAACGATGTTGCCCATTCAAAATCCGTATGCATCTCAAAAATAAAGCGGCATTTTATCATGCCGCCGTCTGTATTCCGTGATTTATGCGCCACATTGAGCCTTTATCACTCCACCAGCACCGTATGAAACAAGGCGCGCAACGCGTCCGGAATGCCTTTTGGCTTATTCGTCTGTGTATCGACACACACCATGGTCAATATGCCTTTGGCGGCAATATGACCGTTGCACTCAACCGTTTGCTCCAGCACCGTAGAGGCATTGCCAATTTTACGCACGCATACGGTGGCTACCGCATCGTGGTCCAAAGTCAAAGGCTTGAGCCAATCGATTTCCGCATGACGAATCACAAATCCGGTGTGCGTTTCACGAGCCAAATCCATCGGATTGATCCCCGCCGCGCGGAACCACTCGGTACGCGCCCGTTCAAAATAATCCAAATAATTCGCGTGGTACACGATCCCCATCAAATCGGTATCGGCAAAATACAAGCGTATCGGCCATTGAAACTGTTTGTCCATCATATCCAACCCTTCAAAAAAATAATTCACTCAAATCACGCCATCTGCTGCAACAGCAATTGCGCCATCAACTCCGGCTGTTGCAAAGGCGCCATATGCCCCACCTGCGGCATCACAATCACCGGCAGATCAGGGCGCAAACGCTGCCATTTTTGCCACGAGCGCTCAGGAATCCACTGACTTTGCTCGCCCCGAATCGCCACACACGGCACACGCAACTCGCTCAGAGCGCGCCATCCGCTCGATAAGGAGCGAAAAATATGCGCTTCCCATGCTTTCGGAAAGCTCAACTCCAAACCCTCACCGGCACTGCGCGGCTTGAGCCCATGCTCGGCATAGTCGTGCATCACCGACAACGGTATGCCACGAAATGCGGATTTGGGCGCATGATAATCCACAAAAGCCTGATGCGAAGGCCAAACATCCCGCCGCAATGCCGTGCGTTTAGCCATCGGCAAAAGCCGTTTGCGCAAAGCCATCGGCATCACCTTCAAAGTCAACACCGCGCGATTCGGAAACAACACCGGCTCAATCAACACAATACGCTCAAACAAATCCGGCCGAGCATGCGCCGCCAGCAAAGTCATCACACCGCCCAGCGAATGCCCCACGCCAATAAATCGCTGCGTCGGCAAACCTTGCGCGGTACGCTCAGCATTAAGCGCATCCAGACTGGCGATCATATCCTCCGCCGCATGTACCCATGAAAAATGACTCGGTGGCTGATGCGCAGCCGTCCCCTCCCATGTGGCACGATGATGCGTGGCGTAAACGCTATGCTGCTGCGCCAGACGCTCCAGCATCTGCCGATACACACCGGCGACAAAACCATTGCCCTGTGCGAAATGAATCGGCGTGCTCTGCATTGCCTCGCCCGCAGGACTTTGCCAAAACGCCAACGTATTGACATGACCGTGTACAGACAACGGACGCGTTTGCATTGAAATACCCATTACTCTTAATCCATCCGATTCTATTTGCGTCGCACATCCGATGAATGCAATGCCTCTGACGGTGCACTCGTTTCAGCCTGAGCCGCATCACCCTTACCCCGCACATAAGCCAGCCCAAACAACCACAGCGCAAACGCGCCCAAGGCCGCACCGAGCGCCAGTAAAGCCAGCCGTTGCCAGCCAAGCAACGCATCGGTCAAATTAAAACTGCTGATCTGCCCCGACCACGCCATGCCCAACATCACCGAGCTGGCAAACGCCATGGATAGGCCAATCGCACCATAACCTATGGCCAAAGACCAGCGCTCCAGTCGGGAGTTTGGCGCAGGTGCGGGTTGGAACAACGCTTGTTCCAACTCGGCCTCATCCTGCGCATAATCGGCTTGCGCACGAAGATCATTCAACGAGGCACTCATCACTCCACCACGCCCAAGGCAAAAATCCGTCGGTGTTCCTTCATCGCGTAGCGATCGGTCATGCCCGCGATGTAATCGGCCACCCGACGCGCCTGATGCCATTGCGCCTGTTCAGCATTTTTATCCACCTGATAATCGGGGGGCAATAAGCGCGGATCCTGCATGAATACCTCAAACAATTCCTGTATGGTGGTTTGCGCCTTGCGCGACATGCGCAAAACCTGATACTGGCGGTATAAATTGGCAAACAAATAGCTTTTCAGCCCCTTCATCTGCTCTTTCAACTCATCGGAAAAGCCCGCCAAAGTCGGCGCATGGCGCACATCGTTGACATCCGCCACCCCATGCTCGGCAATGCGTCGTGACGTGGTTTGGGTCAAATCGCTGACCATCACGCTGATCATGCGCCGTACCGTTTCCAGCACCTCACGATGCCCGCGCAATTGCGGGTATTGCGCCCGCACTTCGTCGTGTGAACGCGCAAAAATCGATATTTCGCGCATGCCCTCAATGCTTAAAATTTTAGAACGCAAACCGTCGTCAATATCGTGGTTGCTGTACGCAATCGCATCCGCAATATTGGTCAACTGCGCCTCCAGAGACGGTTGCTCGCCGCGAATGAAACGCTCGCCAATCTCGCCCAAAGTCTGGGCATTGGTGAGTGAACAATGCTTCAAAATCCCTTCACGCGTCTCAAACGTCAGGTTCAGACCGTTAAACGCGCCGTAGCGCTCCTCCAGCTCATCCACGATGCGCAGGCTTTGCAGATTGTGCTCAAAGCCGCCGAACGGTTGCATGCATTCATTCAGCGCGTCCTGCCCTGCATGGCCGAATGGCGTATGCCCGAGGTCGTGCGACAGCGCAATCGCCTCAATCAAATCCTCGTTCAGGCGCAAATTGCGTGCCAGCGTGCGCGCGATCTGCGCCACCTCCATGCTGTGCGTGAGCCGCGTGCGGAATAAATCGCCTTCGTGATTGACGAATACCTGAGTTTTATACTCCAGTCGGCGAAACGAGGTCGCATGCACAATGCGGTCACGATCACGCGCAAATGGACTGCGGTTCGGGTCCTCAGGCTCTGGATGGCGTCGACCTTTGCTTTGGGTACTTTTGACCGCAAACGGGGCGAGCTGGTTTTCAAAACTTTGCCATGCTTTCATGTAATTCCTTCATTACAAGCGAACGACTTGGGTCACGCCTTTGATCTGCATCAATGCCGCGCGTGCTTTTTCCAACTGTGCGGTACTCGCGACTTCGAGGTTAAACACATAATCACACACGGGTTCTTGGACGGCTTGCGCTTTTTTCTGCTTGCGCAGACCGGTGACAAACACTTTTTCCCGCGCCAGCGCATCGGTAATCAAACGCATGATGTCCACCGACTCCTGCGCCGAAATCACCATATCGACCTCATAGCGCAGCCCTTCGGCCGACGACCACGCGCAGGCCAATACCCGCTCCGGATGCTGGGTGCGCATATGGACAAAGTTTTCGCACTGCACGCGATGGATCGAAATGCCCTTGCCCCGCGTCACGAATCCAGCGATTTCGTCCGGCGGCGCGGGTTTGCAGCATTGTGCGAGCTGGGTCATCAAATCGTCCAAGCCCACCACCAGCACCCCGCCTTTGCCCGCTGGCTCTTTTTGCGTCGAACTGCGCACAAAGCTTTGTTCGTCCACCACAGCGGCCTGCGTGCTGCTTTTCTGCGCCTCAGTGCCCCCCGTGAAATAGTTGTCTAAATCCCGCCCACCGAGGGTTTCGCGCGCAAACGCGACGTACAAATCCTCGGTTTTCTCAAAACCCAGCGCATGGGCAATTTCATCGTGCTTGACCGCCGTTTTGCCCAGGCGCTGCAATTCTTTTTCAAACGCCGTGCGCCCTACGCTGATATTGACCTGCGTGTCCTGCGCATTGAACCACGCGCGGATTTTACCTTTGGTGCGCTGACTGGAGGTGAACTCATCACGCAGCCAGTCCCGCGACGGATTGTCCTGCTTGGCCACGGTGATTTGCACGGTTTGACCCGTTTGCAATGGCGTATTGAGCGGCACAATCTGACCGTTGACCTTCGCGCCTCGGCAGCGATGGCCGATATTGGTATGCACGTAGTAGGCGAAATCAATCGGCGTCGCCCCCTGCGGCAATTCGATCACTTTAGCGTCCGGCGTGAGCACATAGATGCTCGGGTCCTTGAGCTTGACCGAGGTCGCTTCACCGAGCTGTTTGCTCGCCTGCGCTTTGGCTTTGGCTGATAAATTGTGGGTCAGATCGGACTGCCAACTGATGAGTTGGCGCACCCAAGCAATCTGCGCGTCGTAGTCGCTTTGCTCGCCCTTGCCGTTGCCTTTATTAAAGCTACCTTCTTTATAGCGCCAATGCGCAGCCACCCCGTATTCGGCGAATTGGTGCATTTGCTGTGTGCGAATTTGCACCTCCATCGGTCGGCCATCATCGCCCACCACCACGGTGTGCAGCGACTGATAGCCGTTCGGTTTCGGACGCGCAATGTAGTCGTCAAACTCTTTGGGAATCGGTTGCCACAGGTGGTGCATCACACCGAGTACCGAGTAGCAGTCCTTGACATCATCGACAATGATGCGAAAGGCACGAATATCGTATAAATCAGCAAACTGCAGCGATTTACCCTTCATTTTGTTGTAAATGCTGTAAATAT
>CAZCDD010000020.1:0-4386 GCA_964497405.1 uncultured Hydromonas sp.
ATGCGTCATCACTTCGGTATCGGTGTCTGAGGTAAACACATAGCCCGCTGCGATCAACTCGGCTTTGATTTCTTCATGATTTTCGATGATGCCGTTGTGCACCAAGCTGATATCAAAACCATACCCATGTGACTCCATCGGATGCGCATTGCGCAAAGCCGGCGCGCCATGCGTCGCCCAGCGCGTATGCGCGATCCCAATAGACGCAGAAAATGGCTGCACCTGCACTTCCAGCTGTGCCACACGCTCTAATGAGCGCTCACAATGAATGCTGTGATCCGCTTGCAAAATACCGACACCGGTTGAATCATAGCCTCGATATTCCAACTTTTTTAACCCATCAATCAGCAAGGGGATAATATTATTTTTACTAACACCTGCAACAATACCGCACATAATCAATCCTTTTTAAAAACATGGGCGAATTATAGCTTTTTTAATCGAGCTCAAACAGTCATCCATGACGGTTTTACGTACTTATTTAGGCATCAATAAGGTATTGAGATATGCCCGCAAACGCACTGGACTGAGCGGTTTATACACAATATTCACCTGCTGAGCACGCACTTCTTGAGCCAATTCTGAGCTGGTATCACCGGTAATCAGAACACAAATCAGTGGTTCTTTTTGTGTTGTCCGCGCTTGCAGCAGAACATCCAAACCATTTTCACCTTCCAAACCCAAATGATAATCGGATAGGATCAAATCGAAGGCACCTTCTTCTTGCACCAATTCTCGGAACATGTCGCTTGAAAGAACAACGGACACATTTAAATTCCAGCTACTGAGCAATTCACCCAAATAATCCACAGCCGTTTCATCATCGTCCAGAATCGCGATGCGCTTACCGCTCAAATAATCGCCCATGTGTTCGCGATCCTTATGCTTGAACTCCTGCGCCAGAGGTTGCGCCACCGAATGTGTGACCACACCAAAACAACTTCCTCGACCCGGTACAGACTGCACGAATAACTGTGTTTCCAGCAATTTGGCCATGCGTTCAGAAATCGCCAACCCCAATCCAACACCACCCTGTACGCGCTGCTCAGCGTATTCCAGTCGTTGATACTCTTGGAAAATCTGTTTGGCTTTCTCCGAAGGAACACCAAGCCCCGTATCAAAAACCAAAATTCGGATCTGATTATTGGCACGACGACGCACCCCCAGCAGCACACGCCCCTGCTCGGTGTAACGTACCGCATTGCTCACAAAATTGCTCAAAATGCTGTGTAGCATGCCTTCATCGGTACGAACCCAAGCCTTGGTCGGCACCACAATCAAACACAAACCTTTTTGCCGCGCGGTTTCTTCAAACTCAACCTGAATTCGATCAAAAATTCGCTGCAGCGGAATCAGCTGCAAATCTGGTTTAACCACGCCGGCATCTAAACGCGATAGATTGAGCATGGCATTAAATGAAGTGCTCAATGAATCAATCGCATATTCGATTTTACCCAAAGTTTCGGAGACTTCAGGCTGATGATTTTTGCGTTGCGCATCACTGGTTAACAAAGCCAAAGCGTGCAATGGTTGGCGCAAGTCATGGCTGGCTGCCGACAGGTATCGGGATTGCGCCAAATTGGCCTGCTCTAAAGCAAAATTTTTATATTTCAGCGCATCCACTAACTCGTTATTGAGGTTTTTGACCTGATACACATGATTCAACTGACGACTTAAGGTCCGCAAAAACAACAATTGAGATAAGCTCAATATATACGCAGGCAACATCAAATAGGCAAACATGCTGGGGGCTTTAACCCAAACAATAACCGTTACAGCAAATAACAGTAGAACGATATCGGTAATCGCAATTCTTTGAAAACGCCCCACCATCGACAAAGCCAAAATCGACGACATAGACTGAATCAGGATAAATTCTTGGGCAGCGCTGGCATTCCCTTTTTGCACCAATGTATAAAAATACGCGCACCAAGTAAACAAGAAAGCACTACTCACCACCAGCACCTTTAAAATAGCTATGGTGGGAGATGATCTCTTAATTCGTCCTGTGCTTAATAAGAAGGAGTGCAGATGCAAAGAAATAGTAATAAAAAGAGTTAATCCGCCAAAAAACAAATGCTCCGAAAGTGACAAGATGTCAAAAAAAAGAAGGGTACAAATCACGTACCCTAAGAAAGCCATCCACGCAAAAGAAGGCGTATTATTAATGAGCGAGTCAATATGATACTCATAGAAGTCTCGCTCTTCTGGCGTCAATAAAAATTGCAGATCTATGGCCATCGAACAACCTGCGCCGAATATTTACATACTGCTCATGGAGCGATACTGCCCCAATAGCTCTGGATTCTCGTGAACCAAATGAATGGCTTGCGTACGAGAATGCACACCCAAAGCACGCAAAATGCCCACCACATGGCTTTTCACCGTACCAATGGTCGCGCCCACGGTTTCACTGATCTCTTGATTCGAGCACCCTTTGGTAATCAGATACAAAACCTCTTGCTGACGTGGCGTCAATTGAGATCCCGCGCCATCGCGCGAACGATCCGTGCGCATACGCTTACGCTCGGTCGCTGGGCTCATCGCTGCGGTCAATAACTCTGGTGGAATATACACACCACCGGATAAAATCAAACGAACAGCCGAGACCAATACCTCGGCTTTGGCATTTTTGATAATAAAACCAGAAATGTTTTGACGATAAGCCGCTTGAATCAAATGCACATCATCGGTACCCGACAAAACAGCCAACGGCACACTTGGGAATCGCTCACGCACACGATCCAACGCCGTCAAACCCTGCGCATCGGGGAGCGTCAAATCCAACAAGACCAAATCCAAATTGTCCTGATGGCGATCAATAATCTCCAACGTACCCGCCAAAGTTTCGGCTTCCAAAACTTCACACTTGCCGTTTAAAGCATCGTCCAAAATCGGCTTTAAACCGGAACGTACCAAACCGTGGTCATCCACGATCAAAATTTTATAATCCATTCAATCATCCCTTTTTTATTGCTTTGTGCATGAGCTGTTTTATCAATGCTCATTGTTAAAATACGTTGTTTATTAAACAACTAAATACCTATAGCACCTCAAGGCGCTACTTGGTTGACTTTTTCTCAGGTCGCTTCCAACCCTCGATCGTAACCTGCCGACCACGCGACAAGGTCAATTCATAGGCAGGAGCCGCTTTGGTAATGGTAGAGCCCGCACCAATCGTGGCACCCTCTCCGATGGTCACCGGCGCGACCAATTGACAATCCGAGCCAATAAACGCCCCATCACCAATGATGGTTTGATGCTTATTCACGCCATCATAATTACAGGTAATGACACCTGCGCCAATATTGACATTCGAGCCGACCGTCGCATCACCGACATACGCCAAATGATTGACCTTGGAGCCCACACCCAGAGTGGTTTTTTTGATTTCGACAAAATTACCAATATGCGTGTTTTCGGCCAAAACTGCATCCGGACGCAAACGGGCGAATGGACCGATTTTAGCGCCCGCCCCAACCGTTGCGCCATCAATATGCGTAAAAGGCGCAATCTGCACGCCTTGCGCAATCGAAGCATTACGGATGACACAATGCACCCCGACGCGTACGCCATCAGCCAACTGCACTTGACCTTCGAACACACAGTTGACATCAATCTCCACATCCATGCCACATTGGAGCTCACCGCGCACATCAATGCGAGCGGGGTCAGCCAAGCCCACCCCTTGCTCCATCAAACGTTGCGCCGCCTGTAACTGATAAATACGCTCCAGTTGCGCCAATTGCGTTTTGCTGTTCACCCCCAAGGTTTCCCAATCCGCAAGCGGCTGCTCCGTCGCCACATTCAAACCATCAGCAACGGCCATTGCAATCACATCGGTGAGGTAATATTCACCTTGCGCATTTTGATTAGACAAATTGCCCAGCCAGCGCTTGAGTGCGCTTGTCGGCGCGACCAAAATCCCCGTATTGACCTCGGCAATGGCCAACTCGTCGGCTGATGCATCCTTTTGCTCAACAATACGACGCACTTGGCCTTGAGCATCACGCACAATTCGGCCATAACCCGTCGGATCCGTCAAATTGACCGTCAACAGCGCCAAGGTGCGCTCATTGGCCTGAGCCACCAAGCGCTGCAAAGTATCGGCCTGAGTCAACGGCACGTCACCGTATAAAATCAAGGTCGGAGCATCATCCTCCAAATACGCTGCCGCCAACTGAACCGCATGCCCCGTACCCAACTGCGGCATTTGTTCGACAAATGTCACATCATGCGCACCGGTCGCTTGCACCGACTGTCGTACCTGATCGGCCTCATGCCCCACCACCACACACAAACGACTCGCACCCAAATGCCGAGCGCTGTCCAATACACGATTGAGCAGCGTATCTCCCGCCAAATGGTGCAAGACCTTGGGCTTAT
>CAZCDD010000020.1:4396-12851 GCA_964497405.1 uncultured Hydromonas sp.
ATTAGAGCGCATTCGCGTGCCTTTACCGGCCGCCAACACTACCACGTTAAGCATATGAACTCCCATTCATTCTCATTGAGAAATTAAACCCAAATACACATATATTTTGATAGTTTAACACATTTGAGCGATGTGATTGCAAAGACTGGTTACAACCCTAGCGATTGCTCACCATTGTTTTCACTGCTTGAAAATAAGATTGATTATCAATTCGCATTATTCTAACATCAATCTATTCGGAACGAAAAAACGTTTGTTACAGAAATATCCATGCCACCAGAGCAACCAGCCCAGCCAACACCCCTATATTGAGCAGCTGCCACCAACGCAACGTTCGTGTCTGCTGCTGCAAGCGCGTTTCCAGCAACAATAAAGCCTGCTGCTGCGCCTGCACCTCCTTACCACTGTGTGCTTGCAAAGCCGCCAACAGCAAACGCGGCGTGTCCGGCAAATGACGCACGATATACGGCCACTCGCGTTTCAAACCACGCCACAAACCTTTTGGCCCGAGCGTATGGCGCATCCATTTTTCCAAAAATGGCTTGGCGGTGTCCCACAAATCCAAATCCGGATCCAACACACGCCCCATGCCTTCAACATTGAGCAAGGTTTTTTGCAGCATCACCAATTGCGGCTGCACCGAGACATTGAACTGACGCGACACATCAAACAAACGCATCAGCACCTGCCCCAGAGAAATTTCCGAAATCGGCCGACCAAAATACGGCTCGCACACCGTGCGCACGGTTGTGGTCAGTTCATCCAGCGGCGTATCCGCCGGAACCCAACCGGATTCGATATGCGCGTAGGCCACACCACGATAATCGCGGTTAAAAAACGCGAGAAAATTAATCGCCAAATAATGCCGATCGACCTCAGACAGCGTGCCAACAATGCCGCAATCCAGCGCAATATAATGTCCGCGCTGCGCGCCCTGCGTACCGACAAACACATTACCCGGATGCATGTCCGCATGGAAAAAACCATCGCGGAACACCTGTGTAAAAAATATTTCCACACCATCACGCGCCAGACGTTTCAGATCCACGTCCATTTCCGCCAATTTATCCAAACGCGATACCGGCACGCCGTACATCCACTCCATCACCATCACGCGTCGCGCGGTGTAGTCCCAGCAAATTTCTGGCACGGCGATCAAGTCGCTGTCCAGCATGTTGTGACGCAATTGGCTGGCATTGGCCGACTCACATTGCAAATCCAATTCTTGATGCAAATGACGTTCGACCTGCGCCACCACCTCAACCGGTTTTAAGCGCTTGCCATCCAAATGATTTTTTTCAAAGTAGCGCGCCGCGGTGTACATGCACTCGATATCGACCTTAATCAATGCGTCAATATCCGGTCGCAGCACCTTCACCGCCACTTCACGTCCTGCCCACACGCCATCACGCACGGTCGCGCGATGCACCTGTGCGACCGAAGCCGTAGCGACGTTATCATCGTCAAACGCACTGAATACCGCATCCACCGGCTTGCCCAGCTCGGTTTCAATAATCGCGCGAATGGTCGCCGCAGGTACCGCCGTGATGCGATCTTGCAAATGAGATAATTCTGCGATGTATTCTGCGGGCAAAATATCGGGACGCGTGGACAATACTTGCCCCAGCTTGATGAAAATCGGCCCGAGGGATTCGAGCGCCAAACGCAATTGATGCGCCTGCTGCGCATGGCTCATGTTTTGATGCGGCAGCATACGACGCGCGGTGCGCGCCAATACGCCTTGGCTCGGATTCATCTCAAATAACAAGTGCAACACATGGTGGCGCTTCAGTACGCGCGCGACCTGTAGCCCTCGTTTGAGTACAGCACGATTCATGGATGAGCCTTTTGCGCGGCATGAGCGCGTTGCAGACGCGCGATGCGCTGCGCCAGCGTCTCCACACCCTGACGCACCAGATGAATGCGCTCGGACAAATCTTGCAAACGCGCATAGCGAATGGCAACGGCTTGATCGTCATTGCCGTCTAAAAATCGAGTTTGCGCTTTTTCCGCCAAAGTCTGCACATCGCGCTTGGCACGTTCCGCACCCTGCTGTACCCAGCTCGCTGGTGTCGCGCCAATGATTCCTGCCAACTGCGCCCATACGTCGGGACGCAGGTTTTTAACCAAACGACTGACCCAGTCGGCCAAAGCAGACTCACCTGAGATATGCACATGACGCATGATTTTCGCAATTTCCGGCGGCCATTGATCAAACACATCGTCGTACACACTCGGCATCACGATCAAGGTGACATTCGCCGGACTGGCGGTGATGGTGTGGGCGTCAGGCTCTGGCTCAATGCGCTGCGCGACCAGTATATCCACCGGCTCAACTTGCCAGCGCAAAGTATGCTTCTGCCCCATAATCGGCACGATCACATCGACGATGCGCCCCACATGCTCGAGCGCGGTTTCCGCGACCCAATCCTCCTGAGTCGATGCCTGACGCACCGCTACAGACACCACCTGTGCGAGACGATAGCTCATGTGCGCGGCAAACAGCTCGCGGTCGCTCAACACTTTCGGCACGTCCATCAAGCCCGAAATCACCTCGGTCGGCGTGGGCAATTTGGCCAGTACTTCCAGCGGATTTAAAAAATTGACTGCCATGATAACCCGCCGTTTACAGTTTCACGCCTTCGTGCAAGGCGCACACACCAAAGGTCATATTGTGGTATTTCACAAACTCAAAGCCCGCGTGTTCCATCATCGCCTTGAGCGACTCTTGATCGGGATGCATGCGGATGGATTCGGCCAAATATTGATAGCTGTCCGAGTCATTGGCGATCAGTTCACCCATTTTCGGCAGCACATTGAATGAGTAGAAATCATACGGTTTTTGCAAAGCATCGTGTACTTTGGAGAACTCCAGCACAAACACACGTCCGCCCGGACGCAGCACACGGAACATTTCTTTCAGCGCCTGATCTTTGTGCGTCATATTGCGCAGACCGAAGGCCACCGTGACCACATCGAAATAATTATCGGCGAACGGCAAATGCTCGGCATTCGCCAGTGCTACCGGCGTGACCAGCCCTTTATCGAGCAAGCGATCACGGCCAACGCGCAGCATGGATTCATTGATGTCCGTGGCCCAAACCTGACCGGACGCACCGACTTTTTTCGCAAACGCAATTGCCAAATCGCCCGTACCGCTGGCCAAATCCAGCATCTTCATGCCTGGACGCGGCGCCACACGGTTGATCGTGAACAACTTCCACAAACGGTGCATGCCGCCACTCATCACGTCATTCATGATGTCATATTTGCTCGCCACGGAGTGAAACACCTCGGCGACTTTGGACTCTTTTTCATCCTCAGCAACGGTTTTATAACCGAAATGCGTGGTGTTTTCAGCTTCGGACGACGGCGTATTTTTTTCTGGTGTATCCATAATAATGGGCAATCTTTTAGGTCAAATAAACCATCGCACATCCAAATCTCATGCGAAAAACGCATCAGTCCGTGTAAAATAACGGCACGCGCGACGGTACACAATAAACCCCGTCATTTTAATGTATTTTCAGTCTGTACGGTAAAATAAAGCAGCCCAAGCACCCTGCCATCTCTTTTAAAATCAGCGATTCACATATGAGCACTTCCAAATACATCCTCACCCTGTCCTGCCCCGATCAAATGGGCGTCGTTCACACTGTTTCCGGATTTTTGTTCGAGCGCGGTGGCAACATCATCGACTCGGCACAGTTCAATGACGAGGACTCTGATCGATTTTTCATGCGCGTGAATTTTGAGGAGCGTCGCGCCGACATTGATCTGGCGACCCTGAAAGCTGAATTTGCACCGATTGCCGAGCGATTCCAGATGCAGTGGCAGCTGTTCGACGAGCGCGTCAAGCCGCGCCTGATGATCATGGTCTCGAAAATTGGTCATTGCCTGAACGACTTATTATTCCGCCACAAATCGGGCAATTTGCCCGTCGAGATTGCCGCCATCGTATCGAACCACCCCGACTTCTACCAACTGGCCGCTTCCTACAACATCCCGTTTCACCATTTCCCTCTGCTCGGCGCGACTGCGGAACAAAAAGCCGAACAAGAATCCCGTGTGCTGGAAGTATTTCAGCAGCAAAAAATCGACTTTGTCGTACTCGCACGCTACATGCAAATCCTCTCGAACGAGATGTGTCAGTCACTCAATGGCCGTGCGATCAATATTCACCACTCCTTTTTACCGAGCTTCAAAGGCGCGAAACCGTATCATCAAGCGTTTAACAAAGGCGTGAAACTCATCGGCGCGACCGCGCATTTTGTCACTGCCGATTTGGACGAAGGCCCGATCATCGAGCAGGACATCGCCCGCGTCGATCACAGCATGACACCGGATGAGCTGACCAGCATTGGCCGCGACGTAGAGTGCGTCACCCTCGCGCGCGCGGTCAAATGGCACGCCGAGCATCGCGTGCTACTCAACGGTAAACGCACCATCGTGTTCAAATAAGCCAGCATCCAGAACAGATAATCTGTCGCTCAATGACGACAGAAGCGGGCAAAACCCCGCTCTTATGTCGGAAATACTGCTTGATCGTGTCACAAGGTTTGAGTCGTTTTCATGAGCGTGGTATAGTACCGCCTATGAAAACGATTTCACATTTGTGATGAGCTGGACATGAATCAAGCATCTTACAGCCTACATCAGACCGCCGAGTTGCTGGCCAATATCGGGGTCACGCTCATTAGCAACGGCGCCAACGCCACACGCACCGCGCGCAATCTGGAACGGATTGCACAAGCCTTTGGCTACCGCATCAATCAATTCATCTCCCACTCCTCGATTATCCTCACCGTTGAACCACTGGACAGCGAACGCGACGAACCTCAGCACTACACCGTCGTGCGTAATATCCCACACTACGGGGTAAACTTCTCGACGGTCTCGAAAATCAGTGTGCTGAGTTGGGAACTGACCGAGGGCAAAATCACGCGTCCGAATTTTGAGCAAGCCATCGCTCAGACCGCGCACGTCGTGCCCTATCCCGAGTGGGTGCAGTTTTTGCTCGTATCCTTGGCAACCGCCGCACTGGCGAAGATTTTCAATGGTAATCATCTGGAGTTTGCCATCACGTTCAGCGCCGCGCTGCTCGGGGTATATGCGCGCAGTTGGTTCTTGAAGCGCCATTACAACCACTACTTGAGCTGGTTTATCGGCGCATTCATCTCAACCTCCGTGGTCAATCTGTGCCGTCATTTCGGTATGGATCACCACCAAGCGGCACTCAATGCCTGCGTGCTGTGGTTGATTCCGGGCGTACCGCTGATCAATGGCTTTTTGGACATACTCGAAGGCCACATCGTGTCCGGCTGGGCAAAACTCGCCATGGGTGCAATGCTGATTTTCATGATTGCGGTTGGTTTCTATTTATCCTTATTCTTATTCCACTATGCTCCTACCTTTTGATGCGCTCGAAAAAATCGCTTGGTCGGTCGTGGTTTCGGTCGGCTTCGCGGTATTGTTTAAAACCCCGCGCCGTGCACTCTGGGTCGTCGGTTTATTGGGTGGCATTGGCTTTGCTGTCAAAACCATTTTGTTGCGCGGCATCATGCCCGAACAGGTGATTTTTGCCTCACTGGCGGCCGCCTCTGCCGTCGGCATTCTGGGCATGTATTTTGCGCACCGCGTACACACGCCGCCGATCGTATTCACCATTCCCGCAGTGATTAATATGATTCCAGGGATATATGGCTACGAATTCAGTATCGGCCTGATCCAAATCGTCTCGCATGGCCAAGCCAATCAGTTTGATTTCAATTATGTGATGCAGATTGTCAGCTATGGGCTTAAAGCGGGATTCATCATGCTGGCGCTGGCCTTCGGCATTATTGTACCGCTGCTGATATCCAATACCCGCACCGCGAAAGACACCACCGACGTACACCAAGTCATTCGTGAACAGGTCATTCCAAAAGTAAAAACCATCGGTCGAAAACGGCGTAACAAATAAACTCAACCGCCTCAGCCAGTTTAGCCAATTCAACCAATAAAAAACCCTCGCTCATCGGCGAGGGCTTTTTGCTTGCACATCAATCAAACATGTATCTCACTTGAGTTTACCGTGACACTGTTTGAACTTCTTACCCGAACCACACGGACATGGCTCATTGCGCCCAACGTGAATGACATTACCGTGCTCATCGGTGTAAGTGGTGCCCGGCGCTGGCGCTGAGCTTTCGTCCTGCTCAGCGTCGTCACCTGCATGTTGCAAATTCATATGCGACTGCACGTCCTGCTCATGCGCAATGATGTCGTGCTCGGCGCGTTCGACCTGTTCTTCCTCTTGAATCTGTACGTTCATCAACACGCCCGACACATTCATTTTCACGCGATCAAGCATCATGCTGAACAGTTCAAATGCCTCGCGCTTGTATTCCTGCTTCGGATTTTTCTGCGCGTAACCACGCAAATGAATGCCCTGACGCAAGTGATCCAGCGCGGAGAGATGTTCACGCCATTGATGGTCGATGGTTTGCAGCATCAGTACGCGCTCGAAGTTGTGGAAGCCTTCTTCACCCACGCGGTCGATTTTTGCTTGGTAAACTTCTTTGGCGACATTTTGGATGTGTTCGATCAAATCCTCATCGGTCGCGGTTTTGTGCTCACCCATCCATGCCACAACCGGCACATCCAACGAATATTGATTGCGCAAATGCGCTTCCAATTCCGGTAAACGCCATTGTTCTTCGATCGAGCCGTGCGGTACAAAGTCGCGCACCGCTTGCTCAAGCACGTCGTCGCGCATACCATTGACCGATTCACGCACCGCACTGGTGTCGCCTTCGTCCAGCAGCTCATTGCGTTGCGCGTAGATCACGCGGCGTTGATCGTTCGCCACGTCATCGTATTCGAGCAATTGTTTACGAATGTCGAAGTTATGCCCTTCCACTTTACGTTGAGCAGACTCAATTGAACGAGACACCATGCCCGACTCAATCGCTTCGCCACGCGGAATTTTCAGACGATCCATCATGGCTTTGAGACGCTCACCGGCGAAAATACGCAGCAACGAGTCGTCCATCGACAGGTAGAAACGCGATGAACCCGGATCGCCCTGACGACCGGAACGACCACGCAACTGGTTGTCAATACGGCGCGATTCGTGGCGCTCGGTACCGATGATGTGCAAACCGCCCGCCGCGAGCACCTGCGCGTGCAGCGCTTCCCATTCGTCGTGCAACGCTTGAACCTGACGCGCTTTTTCTTCGTCGCTCAGCTCTTCATTTTTGTGGATGAACTCGGCTTGTTTTTTCACATTGCCACCGAGCACGATGTCGGTACCGCGACCCGCCATATTGGTGGCAATGGTGATCGTGCCCGGACGACCGGCCTGCGCGATGATGTGTGCTTCGCGTTCGTGCTGTTTCGCGTTCAACACATTGTGCGGAATTTTTTCCTGATCCAGCAGGTGTGACAACAACTCTGAGGTTTCGATTGAGGCCGTACCGACCAAGGCCGGTTGACCGCGTTCGATACAGTCTTTGATGTCGGCAATCACCGCCTCGAATTTTTCCTCCGCCGAGCGATAGATCAAGTCCTGTTTGTCCTGACGCACAATCGGGCGATTGGTCGGGATGACCACGGTTTCCAGACCGTAAATTTGCTGGAATTCGTACGCTTCGGTATCCGCGGTACCGGTCATACCAGCGAGTTTTTCATACATGCGGAAGTAGTTTTGGAAAGTGATCGAAGCCATGGTCACGGACTCAGACTGCACGGTCACACCTTCTTTGGCTTCGACCGCTTGGTGCAGGCCATCCGACCAGCGACGACCGGCCATCAGACGACCGGTGAATTCGTCGACGATCACCACTTCGTCGTTTTGCACCACGTATTCTTTGTCCTTGGTGTACAGCTTGTGCGCGCGCAACGCGGCAAACAGGAAATGCACCAGAGAGATGTTTTGCGTGTCGTACAGGTTCGAGCCTTCTTGCAGCAAGCCCATTTGCGCCAAAATCTGCTCAACTTTTTCGTGTCCGGCTTCGGACAGATGGATCTGCTTGGCTTTTTCATCCACCCAGTAGTCGCCTTCTGGCTCTGGGTTGTCTTGCGTCGGTTCCACCGTTTGCGCGGTCAACATCGCGGGGACGGAATTGAGTTTTTGGTACAAATCGGTGTTGTCATCCGCTGGTCCTGAGATGATCAACGGCGTACGCGCTTCGTCAATCAGGATCGAATCGACCTCATCGACAATCGCGTAGTGCAGCGGGCGCTGAACGCGCTCGGTGCTGTGGTACACCAAATTGTCACGCAAGTAATCAAAGCCAAATTCATTGTTCGTACCGTAGGTGATATCGGCCTGATACGCCGCGATTTTGTCCTCGCGCTCCATACCGGCGAGACTCACGCCGACCGTCAAGCCCAAAAAGTTGTACAGTACGCCCATTTCGGTCGCATCGCGTTTGGCCAAGTAGTCATTCACGGTGACGACGTGCACGCCCTT
>CAZCDD010000021.1:0-11961 GCA_964497405.1 uncultured Hydromonas sp.
ATTTGGTCTCAAGAGCTTAGCGCATATTTTAATGCGTTTGCTTCCTAAGACCCTTATTGATTACCAACATCCACGAATCTCCGCGGTGATCGTTCAAGAAACTTCATGAAATTTAACAGCACAATGATTGGTATATTTCTTAGAAGATTTTATCGTACGCTCAAATAATCAGTCCATAAAAAACCTCAATATAGGATCGAGGTTCGAGGCTGTTGACAAATTCATACAGTCATTAAAATCTCGTCATTCCCGCGAAAGCGGGAATCCAGACGTAAATCTAATTTATTGTTTTCATTGACATTGTAGATTCCCGCTTTCGCGGGAATGACGTCATCTTTCTTAGAGTTTCTACCGAATTCTTTTATCAAAGGGGTTTGTCCGCAATCTGAAACCTCGATATAGGATCGAGATTTTCAAATGGCCCGCTCAAATGCTTTATCCCGCTTGCGTCCAATCCACCCAACCCAAGACCCAAGTGAGCAAAATAACGATACCAAACACAATTCGATACCACGCAAAGCCATTGAAATTATGCTGACTGACAAAGCGCAGCAGCCAGCGCACGCACAAAAAAGCGCTGATAAACGAAAAGACAAAGCCAATGGCGAATAGCGTCAAATTACTCGGCGTGAGCATATCACCCATGCTCAACAACTCCTTGACCGAAGCTGCAAATAAAATCGGAATCGCCAAGAAAAACGAGAACTGTGTGGCCGTCTGACGGCTCAAACCAAACAACATCCCACCAATAATGGTCGAACCGGAGCGCGAAGTCCCTGGGAACAATGCCGCGATCTGTGCAATACCGACCTTAAGCGCATCCAGTATCGTCATATCCTCCATGCTATGAACACGCACCGATTCAGGATTTTGGCGACGCTCCGCCCACAGAATAATCAAACCGCCGACGATCAACGCAATCGCCACCGACACTGCATTGAACAAAAAGCCTTTAATTTGCTTTTCAAACAACAAAGCCAGCACACTTGCCGGAATACAGGCAATCACCACATTGATGGCAAAACGCCAATCAGCCGCATTGCGCTGCCACATTCCTCCCAGCACCTTCAAGATCCGCGCACGAAACTCCCAAATCACCGCAATAATCGCACCGAACTGAATCGCCATATCAAAAGAATGCCAAAACTCACCCTTCAGCCCCAATAATGAGCTGGTCAAAATCAAATGCCCCGTACTCGAAACCGGCAAAAATTCTGTTAAACCCTCGACAATCCCCATGACTGCCGCTTGCAACATCGCCACCCAATCCATACACCACCCATCAAAAAAGCCCTAAAAGGGCATCAACATTATTAAATAAAAATAGAATTATACGGCTTCTACAAGTCGTTCGCTTTGGGCAAATGTATCCAATAGCCCAACAATCCTGCAAAAATCGCCACTGCAATCGGATACCACAGGCCAAAAAACACATTGCCCGTCGCCGCCACCATCGCAAAAGCCACCGTCGGCAAAATCCCACCGAACCAACCATTCCCAATATGATATGGCAAAGACATCGAGGTGTACCGAATCCGCGTCGGGAATATTTCCACCAACAAGGCCACCATCGGTGCATACACCATCGCCACCGGCACAATCATAGCCCACAAAATCAGTACCACCCAAAACTCACTGATGGCGCTGTGATCCGCCTGAGAAGGATAGCCTGCTCGGCTTAAGGCAGACTGAATATTCTGCTTGAACAACACGCTATTTTGCCGCGAGTTGAGCTGCCCACCTTCGTATGCTTCGACCACCTCATTACCGATCAACACCTGCGCCACCATGCCCGGCGGTGCAACTTGATTGCTATACGCAACCCCAGATTGCGTTAAATACGCCTTCGCAATATCGCATGAATGCACATTGCGCGTATTGCTATTGAGCACATTCAGCTGAAACGAACACTTCGCCGGATCGGCCAAGACCACCACCGGAGCGCGCTCCTGCGCCTGATCCAAAGCTGGATTGACCACAAACGCCAAAGCCTTAAACATCGGAAAATACAACAACGCCGCCAAAAAACAGCCCGCGATCATAATCGGCCGACGGCCAATCCGATCCGACAGGCTAGCAAAATAAATAAAGCTCGGCAGCGCTAAAAACAGCGCAACGATCATCATCACCTGCGCCTGTTGCGCAGGCAGCTTCAAACTCTGGGTCAAAAAGAACAAAGCATAAAAATGGCTGGTGTACCAAATCACCCCTTGTCCGGCGCATAGACCGAACATCACCGCCAATACCTTTTTCAAATTGGACCAGTCGGCAAACGAGTCATGCAAAGGCCGTGAGGTGACCAAGCCCTCCGACTTGAGCTGTACAAACAAAGGAGACTCATCCAACTGCAAGCGTAGCCAAATAGAAAACCCCAGCAGCAACATCGAAGCCAGAAATGGAATGCGCCAACCCCATGCAAAAAATGCCTCTTCACCAATGAACCAGCGCACCGAATTGGTCACCAGCAAAGACAACAACAGCCCCAAGCTCGCGGTTACCTGAATCCAGCCGGTATAGCGGCCACGCTGATCGGGTGGCGCGTGCTCCGCCACATAGGTAACCGCCCCGCCGTATTCACCACCGAGCGCCAAGCCTTGCAACATGCGCAAAGCGATCAATAAAATCGGCGCGGCCACGCCGATGGCATCGTAGGTCGGCAACAAACCGATGATGAACGTGGACAAGCCCATAATCAATATGGTGACCAAAAACGTATGCTTGCGCCCCACCATATCACCCAAACGCCCAAAAAACAGCGCTCCGAACGGACGCACCACGAAACCAACGGCAAACAGCATCAGCGTGACGATGAAATCCGCAGTTGGATTGTAGCCAGATAAAAAGTGCTGCCCCAGTATCCCCGCCAAAGTCCCGTACAAATAGAAGTCATACCACTCGAACGCAGTTCCGAGCGCGGAAGCGAAAATGATTTTTTTATGATAGCGCGGTATGGGTTTACGGGACATGGACGAATGCAGGCAAAGCGATAAAAAGCACCACTGAGCTCAAACTAGCATTGGGCTCAACAGCCAAGTGGTGCATCTTACCATAACCATTCGTGCGGATACACTTTTGAGGGGTCCGTCTATCTGCGCTTTATGCTTTTGTCGCGTTCAGAGCTTTTTTGGGAACGTCACGGTAAAGCATGTGCCATGTTTGATCGCAGGCGCCTGTTGCGACTCGATTTTTAATTGTGCGTGATGGCGGATCAAAACATGCTTGACAATCGCCAAGCCCAAGCCGGTTCCCTTGGTCGCACGCGATTGAGCGGTATTGACCCGATAAAAGCGCTCCGTCAGCCGTGGCAAATGCTCCGAGGCGATGCCGATACCCGTATCACGCACCGCCAAAGTGGGCTGCCCTTTGGTATTGCAAGCCCAGCTCAAGGTAATTTCCCCGCCCTCCGGCGTGTAGCGTACCGCATTGGACAGTAAATTGCCAACCACGCTGGCAATCTCCTGCTCACTGCCATCAATGTAGATATTCTCAATCGTGCTGTGGAAAATATGTCGCCCTGCGGAAAGAGCCTGTGCACTTTCCAACTGCTGGTGGATCAAGCTTGGCATATCAATTCGATGGGCATCCACATGTACTTCAGATTCCAGTCGTGACAGCATCAACATATCCTGAATCAATATGGTCATGCGATCCGCCTGATGCCGCATCAAGCCCAATTGTTTCATACGCTCAGACAAAGGCATATCTGGCGCATCCTGCGCATGCTCCAAAAAGCCGCTGATGACGGTGAGCGGCGTGCGCAGCTCATGCGAGGCATTGGCAATGAAATCACGGCGCATCGAATCCACCCGCTCGGTTTCGGTGATGTCACGACTGACCAAAATGATGCGTTCGGACTCAAACTGAATCAAATGGATTTCCAAACTGTGATTCAAATAATGAATTTTAAACGGCTGATCGTATTTCGCCTCTTTAATTGCTTTGACCAGCTCCGGCTCGCGTACCAAATTGATCATGCGTGTGCCCAAATCTTGCTGCAAATGCAGTTGAAAGTGCTGCTCCGCAACTGGGTTGGCCCACTCCAACGTGGTGATTTTGTCCATCAAAACCACGCCATCCGGCAAATGACGCATGGTATTTTGAAAACGCGCCAGCCACTCGGCCAACTGGGCTTCGTGTTTTTCATCCATACGGCGCAAGGCATACAATTTGGCAAAAATATCCGTCCAAACGCCATGACCGGATGGAACGTTTTGGCTTTTCGGATAGGACAGCCACAGCGCAAAACGCTTTAGCTCACGGTAATGCGCCGACAAACTCCAGGCCAGATAGGCAATCACCAGTAACAATCCAACCCAAACCGGCAGAAAAAAAGACAGCCCCAACACCAGCACACTCAAAATGATGGCTGGAATGGCGGCAGAACGTAGGAAGGAGACGGGTTGGTAGCTGTGGTGGTAGGTTTCTTCAGCAGAGCTGGACAATTTTATGTCAGGGAGTGGGTGGTTTTTGTGAGGCATTATAATTCTATATACAGCCGAGTTAAACTCAGCCTTAGCGGTGGATCAAAAACCGAGCGGTCAATAGACCGCCGGTTAGTCCTGCCAACGATACCCTATTCCGCGTACAGTTTCAAGACGTTCTTCAACGGCAAACCGCTGTAATATTTTACGCAAGCGCAAAACGTGTACATCCACGGTACGCTCTTCGATAAACACATGGTCGCCCCAAACCATATCGAGCAGTTGCGCGCGGCTGTATGTTTTATTGCGGTGAGTTAAAAAGAACTTGAGCAATTTGTATTCGGTATTACCGATATTTTCCACCAACTCACCTTTGGACAAAGTGTGATCGTCATCTTTGAGCAAGCAGTCATCAAACTCAATGACCTGCTCCACATGGTGTGGCGCAGAACGGCGCAAAACAGAGTGTATGCGCGCCACCAATTCTTTGGGACTGAACGGTTTGGTAATGTAGTCATCCGCTCCGCCTTCCAAACCTTTGAGCTTATCTGCTTCCTGTGCTCGTGCCGTCAGCATGAGTACCGGCAGATATTTGGTGCGATCGCCCGCGCGCAGTTGATTGAGCCACGTTACGCCATCGCCATCGGGCAACATCCAATCCAATACCACCACATCGGGTAAGATTTTTTTCACACAGGCTTGGGCTTCTTGTAAATTTTTCGCCCAATCGACGCTAAATCCAGCTTTACGCAAGCTAAATTCCAATAACGCCGCAATATCCTCTTCGTCTTCCACCACCAAAGCCAAAGGCTGAATGTTCACCGCTTGTCCTTATCTAAAAAAGTGAGGTCACACGCCCGCCGCCTCAAACGACGACGGTGCGTGCCCGTCCAATATTATGCCTGATCGATTTGCTCGGCAGAGTTCTCTTGACTATAACGCACGTCTTCACCCTCTGCAATGTAGATGGCTACTTCAGCAATGTTTTCCGCATGATCGCCCATGCGTTCAACCGCTTTGGCCACCCACAGATCGTCCAGCGCCGCGCTGATGGTGCGCGGATCTTCCATCATATAGGTGATGAGCTGACGCATGCTGGCGATGTACTGATGATCCAAATCGGTATCGCTGCTCATCACTTCACGCGCAGATGCCCCATCCTCACGGGTGAAGGCATCCAGTGCTTTACGCAGCATGGTCATCGCCATTTCTGCGGCTTGGAATGTACCGTGAATGCGTGGCAAAGCGCCGCGCTGTTCGTTGCGCAAGACCAGTTTCGCAATTTTTGCGGCTTGGTCAGCAATACGTTCCAAATCTGAAATGGTGCGAATCACGCCGAGCAAAAGGCGCAAATCTTTCGCGGCCGGTTGACGACGAGCAATAACTTCCGAGCACATTTGATCGGTAGCCAGTTGTTCCTTATTGATTTCACGCTCGGTGCTCAGCACTTGCTGTGCCAGACGTGTATCGCCCTCGCTGTATGCCAAAATTGCCAAACGCACTTGGCTCTCCACGCGTCCGCCCATGGTCATCACGCGTGTACGCAGGTTTTCCAACTCTACCTCGTAATTTTTTGAAGTATGTACCACCATTTTGCATTCCTTTTCAATAATGTTTGCGCTTTACCTAAGGGATTAACCGAAACGTCCGGTGATGTAATCTTCGGTCTCTTGACGGGCCGGTTTCATGAACATCTGACGGGTTTCGCCGAACTCAATCATTTCACCCAAGTACATATAGGTGGTGTAGTCAGACACGCGCGCCGCCTGCTGCATATTGTGCGTCACGATCACCACAGTGTAGTCCTCTTTCAACTCGATGATCAATTCTTCGACTTTCGCAGTAGAAATCGGATCCAAAGCCGAGCACGGTTCGTCCAACAAAATCACCTCTGGTTTGACCGCAATCGCACGCGCGATACACAAACGCTGCTGCTGACCGCCGGATAAGCCATTGCCACTTTGGTGCAATTTGTCTTTCACCTCGGTCCACAAAGCAGCTTTTTGCAACGCCCATTCCACGCGCTCATCCATCTCGCCTTTGGACAGCTTCTCAAACAAGCGTACGCCAAAAGCAATGTTTTCATAAATGCTCATTGGGAATGGGGTTGGCTTTTGGAACACCATACCGATTTTGGCACGCAAAATGGCGATATCCAATTTGGATTTGAGGATGTTTTCACCGTCAAAATTGATTTCGCCTTCAGCGTGTTGTTCCGGATACAGCTCAAACATACGATTGAGCGTGCGCAACAATGTGGATTTACCACAGCCAGAAGGTCCGATGAATGCCGTCACCTTTTTTTCAGGGATGGTCAGATTGATATTTTTCAGAGCCTTATATTTACCGTAGTAGAAATTCAAATCTTTGATCTCGATTTTCGGTGTTTCATTGGCCAAGAGTGCAGTATGAGTAGACATAGTAATCCTTTAAACAGTATTCAATTCGGTTTACTCAGAACGAGCCGAGTACCAACGAGTCAAGATATTGATGAACAAAACCAGCAAGGTAATCAAAATCGCGCCACCCCATGCGAGGTTGTTCCAGTTCTCATCCGGCGACAGACCGAACTGATTAATCACCTGAGGCAAGCTCGCCATGCGATCGCTCATATTGGTGTTCCAGAAGTTATTACCAAACGCCGTGAACAGCAAAGGTGCGGTTTCACCAAAAATACGCGCCACACCGAGCAGCAAGCCGGTCAACATCCCTGTGCGTGCCGCACGATAACCGATTTTAAAAATCATTTTCCAGTACGGTGTACCCAGAGCCACCGCCGCTTCACGCAGAGTATTCGGCACCAGTTTGAGCATGTCATCGGTGGTACGCACCACGACCGGCAGCATGATGATGGCCAAGGCAAACGCACCCGCCCAGCCCGAATAGGCATTTTGACGCAAGCCCAAACCGTAGTACGCCACCAAGAACACAAACATACCCACCACAATCGATGGTGCTGACAACAAGATATCGTTGATAAAACGCACCGTGCGGGTCAGCCTATTATTACGGCCATATTCTGCCAAATACGTACCGGCCAAAATCCCGATCGGTGTGGTCACCAGCGTTGCCACCAAAACCATCAGTACGCTACCCACAATCGCATTGGCCAAACCACCACCGGTCTCGCCTGCGGGCGGCGTGATCTGTGTGAACAGGCTCGGGCTCAATGCCGCCAAACCTTTGGAAAACAGCGTCCACATGATCCACATCAACCAAAACAGACCCACCACGATCGCCACACCTGCGAAAAACAGCATCAAGGAGTTGAGCCATTTACGACGGCGGTACAGCGGATTATTCATTAATTGTTCGACATTCATTTTTCTCACTCCGCATCAATGATTTTGTGTGCGCGAAATCAGCCATTTCGCAAAAGCCAACACAATGGTGGTAATCAAGAACAGTACCAAAGCCAAGGCCAACAAAGCCGAGCGATGCTCATCCGAGCTGGCCTCGTTAAACTCATTGGCCAGAGTGGATGCAATACTATTACCCGGTGCGAACAACGACAGGTTCAAACCATGCGCGTTACCGATCACGAAGGTCACCGCCATAGTCTCACCCAGAGCGCGCCCCAAACCGAGCATCACACCGCCGACCATACCGATTTTCGTGTGTGGAATCACAATGTTGCGTACCACTTCCCATGTCGTCGAGCCCAGACCGTATGCGGACTCTTTCAGCATCGCAGGCACCAAGCTAAATACATCGCGCAATACCGCGGTGATGAACGGCACAATCATGATTGCCAGCACCACACCTGCGGTCAACACACCCACGCCCAAGGCAGGACCCGAGAACAGCGCGCCGATCAGAGGCACTTTACCCAAGGTCATGGCCAACGCAGGCTGAATGTATTTGATGAACAGGGGCGCAATCACGAACAAACCCCACATACCATAGATGATTGAAGGAATCGCCGCCAGCAACTCAATTGCCGTACCCAGTGGGCGACGCAACCATGCCGGTGCCAATTCGGTCAAGAACATGGCAATACCGATACTGACCGGCAGCGCCAAGAAAATTGCAATGCCAGAGGTAATCAATGTCCCCGCAACCGGACCGAGCGCACCGAAGCTACCGGCAGCCGAATCCCACTCCTCACGAGTCAGGAAGCCAAACCCTTCTTTCTTCCATGTCGGCAAAGATCCAAAAATTAGCGAGATAATGATCCCTGCTAGTAAAATTAATACCAACCAAGCATTTGCCTCGGTCAGCCATTTAAAACCTTTATCTACCAACGGATTCGGTTGAGTTTTCACCGGCGCACCTTGCGCAGAACTCGTTCCGTTGGGTGTTGAACTGGATACCGTATTCACCATATCACCTTATTGTGTGTCGGTTGATGTTCGTCAGCACGATTATTGAATCACTTGCTTTGTCAATGCTTACTGCTAGGTCATAAAAAAGGCCAGATTGTTTTGCCAATCCGGCCTTTCTCATGTGTGAACTGCCAATGAGATCGGCCAGTTCGATGGATTACATCACTGCTTTACCAGAAGCATCGGTGATTTGTTTCCAGCTTTCTTTGATTTTCGCTACTACTGCGTCTGGCAATGGAATGTATTCCAAAGCAGAAGCTTGTGCTTGACCTTTGGTCAACGCCCAGTCAAAGAATTTCAAAGCTTCAGCTGAGTTTTTAGCGTTGTCCGCTTTTTTGTGCATCAAGATGAAGGTCGCACCGGTGATTGGCCATGATTTTTCACCAGCTTGGTTGTTCAGAGAAATACCCATGCCTGGTTTAGACGCCCAGTCCGCACTTGCCGCTGCAGAAGTGAATGCTTCAGCAGTTGGCGCTACCACTTTGCCATCTTTGTTCACCAAAGAAGCTGCTGGCATACCGTTTTTCTTCGCAAATGCGTACTCAACGTAACCAATCGCACCTGGCAACTGTTTCACGCTCGCTGCCACGCCGTCGTTACCTTTACCACCGATGGTGCCTTCGGCCCATTTCGGATCTTTGCTCGCGCCGATGGCTTTCCAGCCTTCGTTCACTTGTGCCAAGTAGTCAGTGAACATATGGGTTGTACCAGAACCGTCCGAACGACGTACCACTTTGATTTCTGCGTCAGGCAATTTCACGCCTGCGTTCAATTTGGCAATCGCTGGGTCGTTCCATTTTTTGATTTTCATCAAATAGATATCGCCCAAAACCGCGCCATCCAAGACCAATTTACCCACGCCTTCGATGTTATAAACTGGAACCACGCCGCCGATTACTGCTGGGAATTGCAACAAACCAGCCGCATCCAGCTCTTCACCCTTCAATGGCGCGTCGGTTGCACCGAAATCCACTGTTTTCTTTTTGATCGCGTCGATACCCGCGCTCGAACCGGTACCTTGGTAGTTGATTGCCACGCCAGTTGCGCCTTTATAGTCAGACGCCCATTTGGTGTACACTGGCGCTGGGAAAGTTGCACCCGAACCATTCAAGCCACTGCTGGCTGCAGGTTTTTGCTCGCCTGATGAACCACCGCAACCGATCAAAGACATAGACAACACAACCGCCGCCACGCCTGACAATAAATATTTAACTCGCATTCTCTTCTCCTAAAAAACCGCAATAAAATCAATAAGTTTCGTAAAACCACGACGCTGTTGTTTGTCTGCTAAGTGCATCCTATCCGCAACAACGAGCTGACTCATTCATTCAACTGCCGCCACTATATGTCTTTAATATGACAATTTCGTGACACAAACGTGAACCTGTCATTTATGTGCCACATGTCATTTTTAGGCATAATGCGGGTTGTACTGTTTAGGATCAAAAAAATGAAAATAGCCACTTGGAATGTCAACTCACTCAAAGTCCGCCTGCCGCAGGTGCTGGACTATCTGAACCGCACCGATGTCGATGTGCTGTGTTTGCAAGAAACCAAAATGACCGATGAGGCATTTCCCCTCACGGCGTTTACAGACGCAGGCCTGCACGTTTCCTTTGTCGGGCAAAAAACCTATAACGGCGTGGCCATCATCAGCCGCACCGAGCAAACGGATGTGCAAAAAAACCTGCCGAATTTTGAAGATGAGCAAAAGCGCGTGATCTGCGCCACCGTCAACGGGGTACGCATCGTCAATGTGTACATCGTCAACGGTCAATCATTGGACAGCGATAAATTCGTTTACAAACTCAATTGGCTGGCCGCACTGACCGAATTCCTCGCTGAAGAATTAAAACAACACCCGAAATTGGCATTACTGGGCGACTTCAACATCGCCCCGACCGATGCCGACGTGCACAATCCCGACAAATGGTTGGGCTGCAATCTGGTTTCCCCCGCCGAACGCGAAGCATTTCAAAAATTCCTGAATTTAGGCTTGAGTGACGCATTTCGACAATTTGAGCAGGCAGAAAAATCCTTTTCATGGTGGGATTACCGACAAATGGCGTTTCGCCGCAACGCCGGACTGCGCATTGACCATATTTTACTGAGTCAACCGTTGGCTCAATTGTGCATTAAATGTGAAATCGATAAAGAACCGCGTCGCCACGAACAACCCTCCGACCACACACCGGTCTGGGCAAAAATGGATCTCACCCCATGAGTACAAGCACCTTCATCACGCCGCCGCCCCATACACCAACCCACTCAAGACGCTTCTGGCGTGGATTGAATCGTGGTGTAGTCGGTTTGATGATACTGGCGGTGCTCAGCGCCTGCTCCAGCACACCGATCCGTAAAGGTTCATACAAAGGCAAGACGCCGCAAAACGTCAGTGTCGGTGCTGGCCCCAACCGCGCCGTCGCCGTATACGCCATGCAATTACTCGGTACCCCCTACCATTACGGTGGCAGTTCGCCCACGGATGGTTTTGACTGCTCAGGCTTGGTGCAGTATTCGAGTAAAAAAACCTTGGGGGTGAATTTACCGCGCCGCTCGGCGGAGCAAGCAGACTACGGCAGCAACATTAACCTGAGCAGCGCCAAAGCCGGCGACTTACTATTTTTCAACACTTCAGGTGAAGCCAACTCGCATGTCGGCATTTATCTGGGGCAAACCTACTTCGTCCACGCGCCCAGCAGCGGTGGCGCAGTTCGAGTCGAGGATTACACATTAGACTACTGGCAAAAACGCTTTAACGGCGCACGCCGCATCCAGTAAACCATATCCATACCTTATCACAACACATCCATTGGAGTCATTATGAAGCACATATTCAAACACACCGTCAGCGTCGCACTGCTCAGCCTCATGTTGAGCGCCTGCGCGACCAACAGCAATTCTCAAGCGCCCGCGCCCGACGCACGCGCCAGCCTCGGCAAAATCACTGAGAAACAAACCATTCGCCAATACAGCGAGCGTCGCACCAGTCCCGTGGATGTCAGTGTTGGCGTGGGCGGAGGTGGCGGTCATGTTGGCTGGGGAGTCAATTTTGGCTTGGCACAGATACTCAATATCGGCCAACTCAGCTCACCTGAGATTTTGTACCGCTACACCGTGCAGACCCAACCCAAAGAAAGTCTGATCATCCAAACCAGCGAAGAATTCAACATCAACGACTGCGAGACCGTATGTCAGCGACAGAACGATCCGAG
>CAZCDD010000022.1:0-11903 GCA_964497405.1 uncultured Hydromonas sp.
GTCCGGGGCGTTTTGACCGCCAAGTCTATGTCGGTTTGCCGGACATCCGAGGTCGTGAACAAATTCTAAACGTACACATGCGCAAAGTCCCTGTCGCCAAAGACGTCGACATGGCCGTCATTGCACGCGGCACGCCGGGCTTCTCTGGTGCGGATTTGGCCAATCTGGTGAACGAAGCGGCGCTGTTCGCCGCACGTCGCAACAAACGTTTGGTCGAAATGCAGGATTTTGAAGACGCCAAAGACAAAATCTTCATGGGGCCAGAACGCCGCTCCACCGTCATGCGTGAGGAAGAGCGCCGCGCCACCGCCTACCACGAATCCGGTCATGCGGTTGTGGCCGAGCTATTGCCACACGCCGATCCGGTGCACAAAGTCACCATCATGCCGCGTGGTTGGGCGCTGGGCGTGACATGGCAATTGCCTGAGTACGATAAATACTCCAAATACGCGCACAATCTGCTCGAAGAAATCGCGATTCTATTCGGCGGTCGTGCGGCGGAAGAGGTATTCCTGAACGCCCGAAGTACCGGCGCATCGAATGACTTTGAGCGCGCCACCGCGTTGGCACGCGATATGGTCGCACGCTTCGGCATGACCGATGCAATGGGGCCGATGGTGTACATTGACAACGAAAACGGCCCCAGCGGTATGAGCTTTAACCGTGCCGTTGCCGAGGACACACAGCAGCGCGTGGACGCGGAAATTCGCCGCATATTGGACGAACAATACGCACTGGCCAAACGCTTGCTCGAAGAGAATCGTGACAAGGTCGAAGCGATGACCCATGCCTTGATGGAATGGGAAACCATAGACCGCGAGCAGATTCAGGACATCATGGCGGGTCAAGCGCCGCGCCCACCGAAGCAACCGGCAGCCGAAGCCATGAACGACGAAGCGAACACACCGACTGCGACTGAGGCACAGCCTGCAACCGATGGCGAGCCGCCCGTCATTGCACCCGCTTTAGTTGGACTAACTGGCGCAAGCCAAGCACTGGATACCGCAGAGGAACGCTCGATCCCTGCCCCAACGGAAGAGCCTGCGCCATCCAAGGATGCGCCCGCGACCGATGGGAGCCACATTCAGATTCCAACCGGTTCCAGTGGCAAACCGCCGTTGTTCTAATTGAGCATCCCATGAAAAAAGCCACTGCAAGGTGGCTTTTTTCGTGCATGATTGCATTTAACCACGACACACAATCCATCACCGATGAACGCATCTCGCCCGCAGTCCCAACTGAGTGCTCTGCTGTTTGACTCCGACGAGTCAAACGCCCGCTGTCGCCTGTACGAGCAGGCCGAGCGCGTTTGGGTCTGCGCCGCGGATGCAGCACCCGAGCAGATCCATCACGCAATCAACGACATCGAGCGCGCCGCACACGAGGGCGCACACATCGTGCTGAGCCTATCGTTTGAGGCCTATCATGCCTTCTCCAGTGCCGCGCACTTACCGCAGCAAGACAAGCCTCAAGCCAGCGCTGAAATCGCGCGTACACCCGCCTTGCAGGCGGTTGCGTTTCATCACATGCGTCATTTGGATACCGCATCCGCATTGAGGTGGTTAGACGAGCAAAGCGAAGGTACAGACATTCACCTCTCCACGCCGAAAGTCGTAATCACGCAGGCACAGTTTCACGCCAATATCGCCGATATTCGCGAGCGCATCGCTGCGGGGCAAACCTATCAGGTCAACCTGACCTACCCCTACTTGTCTCAACTACGCGCATTCGTACCGCCCCAATCGGAGCATGACGCCAATCCTGACCGCGCGCTGTTCGCTGCGTTTGCCCAGCTGGTACGCGCCGTCAATGTGCCGTATGCAGGGCTGCTGCTCCTACCCGAAAACAGCCTGCTGTCATTCTCACCCGAATTATTTTTTGAGTTGGACGGATTGCAACTGCGCGCCCGCCCGATGAAGGGCACAGCGCCGCTGGGTCGAAACAAACGCGAAACCGAACGCCTCGCCACCGAACTGGCGAATGACCCGAAAAACCGCGCCGAAAACCTCATGATTCTCGACCTGCTGCGCAACGACGTGGCTCGGCTGGCGCAAACACAGCATGTCAGCGTGCCCGAAAAATTCACGGTCAAACCCTACGGCGCGATTTTGCAGATGACCTCGACCGTGCAAGCCGATTTACGCGAACAACCGTCATTACTCGACTTATTGGATGCGCTGTTCCCTTGCGGCTCAATCACCGGCGCCCCCAAACACGAAACCATTCGCATCATCCAAGGCCTCGAACCCTACGCGCGCGGCGCATACTGTGGCGCAATCGGCTATGTGCAACGCAACGCTGCGAACCCCGAGCAATTGGATGTACGCATGAACGTCGCCATCCGCACGCTGGAAACCACCGCCACCCCGATCGTCGAACCGTATGGCATTGCGCGCTGGCCGTTGCAATGCTCGGTCGGTGCCGGCATCACCTATGATTCAGACGCAGCGGCGGAGTGGGCGGAATGCGAGCTCAAAAGTCAATTCCTCGCGCGCCACACCGCACCCTTTGAGCTGATCGAAACCATGCGCTTGGAACGTGACCGCTGTCGTCAGTGGGATGTACCGCTGACCTACCTACGCGAACACCACAAACGCATGGCGCGCAGCGCACAAACTCTCGGTTTTGTGTGGAACGAAGATGCGTTTTTCGGCAGTCTGCATCAAGCCCGCCTGCAAGCGACCGAACAATCACCGAGCAGCACGGCGCACGCCTTGCGCCTGCGCCTCGCACTGGCGCCCTCGGGCGAATTCAGCACACAGATACACGCGCTGGAACCCGTGCGCACGGCGGTATTCGCCGTGCATCCACAGCGCATCGACAGCACGCACCCACTGCGTGCGCATAAAACCAGTATGCGCCGTTTATACAACGACGCGCTGACCCATGCCAAAGCACAAGGCTTATTCGATTATGTGTTTGTGAATGAAAAAGGCGAAGTCGCCGAAGGCGCGCGCAGTTGTGTTCTGGTGAAAATCGATGGCGCGTGGTACACACCGCCCCTACACTGTGGCGTTTTGCCGAGCGTGGCTCGCGCATTGGCGTTATCCGACGCCCATTTGCGTGTGCAAGAACGCATCCTGAGCATCCACGATCTAAGACGCGCCGAACGTATTCAGCTCGGCAACGCCTTGTATGGCTGGCTACCCGCGCGCGAAAGCGCCCTGCTGCCACTCGCGCCGGATGCGATGATTTAAGGGATCAAACGCCGTAGCGCTCGCGGTAGGCTTTCACCGCGGCTTGATACTGCACCAGCTCAGGCGCGGACTGAGCGTCCAAATACGCCATTGAATCGCGCAGGATGCAGACTCGCTTTTGTAAATATCTCTATGAGCTCAGCAAATCCGTAGGAAATCATCGCCTTGTTTACACTGTTGAGCTAAAACTTTAATTGATTTTCTCTGTAATCAAGGACTACGCATCATAGCTTTGAAAAACTCATACTTGATTATCTCAAAAATCAATATTCGGGCCATAAGCATCAAACTCAACATGGTCAATACCCCCTAAAAACCACCTCATAGCAAACCTGCTAAGGTTCTTGACCATTCAACTTATTTTTATTGATTACTCGCGATAAAAAATAGCCTCTAAATAAAAACAGAAGCCCGAATAAAGCAAAAAAACTACCAGATATTACGGTAAATGTATCAATATAGCTTTGGGTCATAAAGCCCACCCAAAGAAATAGCACACCAAACAATAAAAGGAACAAACCCAACGCACCCATAGTTCGCCCTGATCTTTTAAGAATTTCTTGAGATGGATTCTGCCACCTTATTGAAGCCTCCATTATTTTGGAGAGTTTGGTCAGAGACTCTTCACATCGCCCCTTACAGGCCAAACCAAACTCAAGCTCAACAAGATAATTAGGAGACAAGCCCCTACCGCAGGACTTACAGATGCCAACAGCATCATCCGCTGGTGAATAAAAGCATTTCATAACTTATTCTCTATTGAATATCAAAAATAAGAGTGATCACCTCAAATTCGTAGGTAACCCATGAGCACAGTACCTCATAACGCAAAGTATACTCGGAAAGCTCGAGATGCTCGCAGCTTAAAAATATCGCTGAGAAACACCGCGCATTCCAATCAATAAAATAACATCAGAGTAAAACCATTTAAACGCCGTAGCGCTCGCGATAGGCTTTCACCGCGGCTTGATACTGTACCAACTCGGGCGCGGACTGAGCGTCCAAATACGCCATTAAATCGCGCAGCGTGGCTATGGCAAACACCGGAATAGCAAAGTCTTTTTCCACCGCCTGCACGGCTGAGAATTCGCCGATTTCGGTCGCATTACCGCTTTTTTCCATGCGATCCAGCGCGATCAAAACCGCCACTGGCGTTGCACCGGCGGCGCGCAACATTTCCACCGATTCACGCACCGAGGTGCCTGCCGAGATCACATCATCGACGATGACCACGCGCTTACCTTCAAGCGGAGCACCGACCAGCACACCACCTTCACCGTGGTCTTTGGCCTCTTTGCGGTTGTACGCGTATGGCACGTTGTGCCCTTTTTGCGCCAGCGCCATTGCAGTGGCCGAGGCCAGCGTGATGCCCTTGTACGCTGGACCAAACAGCGCATCAAACGCGAAGCCTTGCCCCATGCGTTCGATCAAAACATCGGCGTAGCCGTTGGCCAGTTGCGCCAAGCTCGCGCCGTCGTAGAACAATCCCGCATTAAAAAAGTAGGGCGACAAACGCCCAGCTTTGGTTTTGAATTCGCCAAAGCGCAATACCTCTTGCGCCAAAGCAAAACGAATGAATTCGTGCGCTGTACTCATATGATGCTTACCTATTTTGATTTAATTGTTATTCAGTTTCAGCCATGTCTTTCGGCACGGCAAAGCGCGCTGCCCAAATGCCCACTTCATACAGCAGGCACAGCGGAATCGCCAGCAGCAGCATGGATACCGCATCCGGCGGCGTGACCAGCGCAGACACGGCAAACGCCCCGACGATCATGTAGGCGCGCCAGTCTTTGAGCTGCTGTATCGTCACAAAGCCGAGTTTAACCAACACCACCACAACGACAGGCACCTCAAAGGCCAAACCAAAGGCCAAAAACATCGCCAGCCCAAAACTCAAATAGCGGTCAATATCCGTCGCCATCTCCACACCCTGCGGCGTGAGTTTCGCCATCAGCTGAAATACGGTTGGAAATACCACAAAATACGCGAACGCCGAGCCGATCAAAAACAGAACGTACGAGGAGACCACCACCGGTACAACCAGTTTTTTCTCACGCGCGTACAAGCCCGGCGCGACAAACGCCCAAATCTGATACAGCACCACCGGCAGTGCTGCGATGAACGAGACCCACAGCACAAATTTAATCGGCACAAAGAAGTTGGACGTGACCTCAGTTGAAATCATGCGCGCGCCTTCCGGCAAACTGCGCACCATCGGCGCGGAAAACAACTCAAAAATACCGTTGCGCCAATAAAACAGTGCCACAAACACCACCAAAATCGCGGTCGCACTGCGCATCAGCCGCATGCGCAGCTCAACCAAATGTGCCATCCAGCCGTCTAAGCCGTGCTCTTCGGTCGCGGTGTCGGAATGGTTGTTTGCAGGAGGAGGAAGATGTGTCATACCAGCGTATTCATTCAAAATCCGCATCGGCGGCATTTAGCAATATAGACATTGATAACCATTTAGAAAAACCCGCGCGGTCGCGCTGATTTTTGATGCGCGCGGTGAATCGACATGCGTGCCGCCTCGGAGCGCACCCGTTTGGGCATACGGTTTTGCGCCTTGTACCACTGCGGCGTTTTACCCAATTTCACCCCCCAGCTCGCACGACCTGTGCGACGCGCCCGCGCGATTGCCAGCGCATTTTGGTAGGCACTGCTGTCCACCTGTTTATCCAAGGACAGGCTTTGATACCCTTGTTGCAGCTCATCGTGCGTGTCTTGCCACGACTGGCGCATCTGCTGCTCGGCCGAGCGAATGTCGCCCTGCACGGATTTGGCCATATCTTTGATTTCGTTCAACTCCGAGGCATTCATCTCGCGCGTCACCTCATCCTTGACCGTCTGCACATAGCGCTGCGCACGCCCAAACAGCGCGCCGGCCACCCGTGCAACTTTTGGCAAACGTTCCGGCCCCAAAACGATCAACCCGACGATTGCGAGGATGAAGATTTTGGACAAACCCAAATCAAACATAATGCGCCGCTTTTTCCGTCAGTTAAGATTAGGCCGAATGGCTTTTGTCTTTTTGTGACACGTCCATGGTTTTACCATCTTCGAGCGCCTTGGTCGCTTTGTCCTCTTCACCCTTCATGCCTTCTTTGAAACCGCGCACCGCTTCACCCAGATCGCGACCGGTGTTGCGCAATTTTTTCGTACCGAAAATCAGCACGATCACCAACAACAAAATGATCCAATGCGTTAAGCTAAAACCACCCATCTCACACTCCTAAATTTGTTTAAAATCAAATCGTTACTGACCGTTGGCAAAGCCGCGCCACGGACGCGGTCCGGCCAAAATATGCAGGTGCATATGATACACCTCTTGCCCACCGCCTGGGCCGACATTCATCAATACACGAAAACCACCTTCGGGCAGCGCCGGCGCACCATTGTCCAAAGCGATTTGCGGCGCCAGCGCCATCATGCGCCCCATCATCGCGCTGCGCTCTGGTGTGTTGCAGTCGGCCAGCGTTTCAATGTGCGCTTTGGGAATCAACAGCAGATGGATCGGCGCCGCTGGATGAATGTCCTTAAACGCGACGAACTCATCATCCTCGTACACTTTGCCTGCGGGGATTTCGCCAGAGGCGATTTTACAAAAAATGCAATTTTCACTCATTTAATGAACTCTCTTTAGATTTGGATAGCAAACCAGCGCGCTTTTTCAAAAATAAAAGCGCCCCCAAAGGAAAAGCACATGAAATTGTCCACGCCCCAAGTAATCCTTCACGAGCAAACGCAGCAGAAAACAACTGAACTGCAATCGGTTGAATATTAAGCTCCCCAGTAACCCAATTCAAACTTACAGAAACAATACCGATTAACGTGAATATTGCCCACAACCATTTGCGTTTAAATTTTGGGGTACGCAGGCATTGAATAAAAGCGTATATATTCAATATAAACACCCCAACGGTTACAAAGAGAAAGGCGATATGTTCAATTGACTTACCTTTCAAAGAAAAACCATTCTTTTCCTGTAAAGTTTGGGGTAAATTTGTAAAATTTAACGTTTCTATCTCAAATGGGGCTTGGGCATCATTCAACAGCGCACTCACCATAACCGGTGACACACCCTCAAATTGATACTGCAAAACCACTACCGTGCGAGTCATAGATGATCCATCGACCGCACTCTTGGTCGTTGTATAACGATAGTCAGCCAAATCAATTGATTTAATGGGTTTATCTGCATGTATGTGTTTCGACATTTCCAATAACGTGGCTGCCGTCGCATCTGTATTCAACTCTGGCTTTAAAGCTGTCCTAACAGGTAAAATATTTTTGACTCGAATATTTCCGACCATTTCTTTGGTGAAATTAATTGCAGGATTATCAGCTTGCTTCTGTTCAGACAAAGGCAAACCACATGCTGTTAAAAACAACACGCAACAAACAAATATACCTATCAATCTATTTTTTATCATTCAATTTACTCGACTCTGGAAGCTTTTTCCACCAAACCGGACAAACCCTCTCGACGCGCCAATTCACCCGCCACATCGGCCAACGTTAAATCATACTGGGCCAACATGACCATCAGATGAAACAACAAATCCGCCGATTCATACACGATCTGTTCGCGGTTTTCATCCTTGGCCGCGATCACCACCTCGGTCGCCTCTTCACCTACTTTTTTCAGAATGCTGTCCGCACCTTTGTGAAACAATTTGGCGACATACGAGCTGTCGGGACTGGCGGTTTTGCGCGACTCAATGGTCGCGGTCAATTGCTCAAAAATGGTTTGCATGGTCATGATCTATTCTCGGCGGGTGGCGCATCCACAACGGATGCATAAATTTGCTCAGGATCCTTGAGTACCGGCTCGGTCACTTCCCAGACCTGCTCCTCAAAATTATACGCCTCAAAAAAGCAGCTATTGCGGCCGGTGTGACAGGCAATTCCGCCGTCCTGCACCACCGACATCAGCAATACATCCTGATCGCAGTCCATACGCAGCGATTTCACATGCTGCACATGCCCCGACTCTTCACCCTTGAACCACAGCTTGCGGCGCGAGCGCGAGAAATACACTGCGCGTTTAAGCTCCATGGTTTTTTGCAGCGCTTCGCGATTCATCCACGCAAACATCAATACTTTATGCGTTGCGTGATCCTGCACAATCACGGGTACCAGCCCCTGATCGTCCCACGCAATTCGATTCAATCGTTCTACCATTTTATTTCCAACCACCCATCAGCGTACGCAAATGCCTTGCGCCGCCATAAAATCCTTGGCCTGCTGTACCGTGTACGTGCCAAAGTGAAAAATACTCGCAGCCAGCACCGCATCGGCGCGACCGTCCTTAATTCCATCGACCAAATGTTGCAGATTACCCACGCCACCCGAGGCGATCACCGGAATACGCACCGCATCGGCCACCGCGCGCGTCAGTGCGAGGTCAAAGCCACATTGCATACCGTCGCGATCCATGCTGGTGAGCAAAATTTCACCTGCGCCGAGCGCGTCCATTTGTCGCGCCCATTCAATCGCATCGATGCCCGTGCCTTTGCGTCCGCCATGCGTGAACACTTCCCAACGCGGCGCATCATCGGGCGAGCCAGCCACACGTTTGGCATCAATCGCCACCACGATGCACTGCGAGCCGTATTTATCCGTCGCATCTTTGACCAACTGCGGATTGGCCACCGCCGATGAGTTCATCGACACCTTATCCGCGCCCGCGTTGAGCAAACGGCGCACATCCTCCACCTTACGCACGCCACCGCCCACAGTCAGCGGGATGAACACCTGCGATGCCACATCCTCGATGATGTGCAAAATCAAATCGCGGTCGTCCGAGGTCGCGGTGATGTCCAAAAAGGTCAGCTCATCCGCACCCTGTTCATTGTAGCGACGCGCGATTTCCACTGGGTCGCCTGCATCGCGCAGACCGACAAAGTTCACACCCTTGACCACGCGACCGGCGGTAACATCCAGACAGGGGATAATTCGTTTGCTTAACATAAACCGTCCAAAAATAGTTGCAGCAAATTACGCTTCGTCTTGATCCGCATTCAGATCCAGTAATTCGTCCGCACGCTCCTGCGCCGCCGCGAAATCCAAATCGCCCGAGTAAATCGCACGACCACAGATCACGCCCTCAATGCCTTCATCGGTCACCGCACACAACTGCTCAATGTCCGCCATATTCGACAAACCACCCGAAGCAATCACAGGGATGCTGGAGGCTTGCGCCAGCTTCACCGTCGCTTCGATGTTGATGCCTTGGAGCATGCCATCACGGCCAATGTCGGTGTAGATGATCGAGTTCACGCCGTAATCTTCGTATTTCTTCGCCAAATCGGTGACTTCGTGCTTGGTGATTTTGCTCCAGCCATCGGTCGCCACTTTGCCGTCCTTCGCATCCAACCCAACGATGATATGACCGCCAAAGGCAATGCATGCCTCTTGCAAAAAGCCGGGGTTTTTCACCGCCGCCGTGCCGATGATGACGTAGCTGATGCCCATATCGAGGTAACGCTCGATCGTTTCCAGATCGCGGATGCCGCCACCGATTTGCACCGGAATATCGTCACCGACGGTATTCAAAATCGCCTGAATCGCCGCTTTGTTCACCGGTTTACCCGCAAATGCGCCATTCAGATCCACCAGATGCAGGCGACGTGCACCTTGCGCCACCCAGTGCGCCGCCATTTGCTCTGGCGCATCGGAAAATACCGTCACGCGATCCATTTCGCCTTGTTGCAAACGCACACACTGGCCGTCTTTCAGGTCGATGGCAGGAATCAACAACATGTCTATCTCTCTTTAAATCTATGGGTTAAAAATTCGATGGGTGGAAAATCGCTCAAGGTTTCCAGCCCGCAAAATTGCGATAAATCTGCAAGCCCAAATCACCACTTTTTTCTGGGTGAAACTGCGTTGCAAAAATATTGTCACGCGCCACCGCACAGGTGAACGGCGCACCATACACCGACTCGCCGACCGTCAAATCCGCATCCAGCGGATTCACATAGTAGCTGTGCACAAAGTAGTAATGGGTATGATCGGGGATATTCGCCCACAGCACATGCGGACGCGTTTGCTTGACCGTGTTCCAGCCCATGTGCGGCACTTTGAGCGGCGCACCATTCTCATCACGCGCGTCCTCCACACGAAAGCGCACCACGTCCCCAGCAAACCAGCCCAAGCCGTGCGAATTGCCTTCCTCCGCATGACCGAACAGCATTTGCTCACCCACACACACACCGAGCAAGGGCTTGATTTTCGCCCCCTCAGTCAAGGCTTCGAGCAATCCGCTGGCACGCAGATTCGCCATGCAATCGGGCATGGCTCCCTGTCCAGGTAGTATCAATCGTTCCGCGGCACGCACCACCTCAGGATCATGCGTGATGCGCACATCGCACTCGGGCGCTGCGGTTTTCATCGCCTGCGCCACGCTGCGCAGATTGCCCATGCCGTAATCTAAAATTGCAATTAAATTCATGCCATCTCTTTAACAAACTCAGCGCCCCAGCGCTGGCATCAAGGTCGTTAAACCATTGACGATAAACTCCACCGAAATCGCCGCGACCAGCAAACCCATGATGCGCGTGGAAATATTGATCCCCGTGCGCCCCATGGTACGCGCAATCGGCTCGGCCATTTGAAACGTGAACCACACCAGCGCCGCAATCAACACGCCACTGCCAAACAGCACCAGATAGTCCACCGGTTTGGTCGCATTGTGCGCCATCACGATCACCGTACTCATCGCACCCGGCCCTGTGAGCAGCGGAATGCCGAGCGGCACCACGCCAATGGTGGCTTTGTGTTCAGCCTCATCGCGCTCCTCATCGGTGGTTTTGGTACCGCCTGTTTGCGCGTTGATCATGCTGAACGACATCAGCAAAATAATCAAACCGCCCGCCACCTGCAGCGACGCGATCGAAATCCCAAAAAACTTGATGATAAACTCACCCAACAGCGCACACACGATGATGACCGCCACCACGGTCAGAGCGGCCGAGCGAATCGCGCGTTGCTTTTGCTGCGCATCAAAATCATGCGTCAAACTGATAAACATCGGCAACATGCCCAATGGATTGATCAGCGCCAGCAAAGCGATAAAAACCTTAAAATAATCCATACATCCTTAGCCGACCAAAGTCCCTTTGGTAGAAGCCACCGTATCCGCCGCACGCGCGTCAATCGCCACTGCCATGCGCAGCGCACGACCGAAGGCTTTGAACACTGTTTCAATCTGATGGTGCGCATTCACGCCGCGCAAATTGTCGATGTGCAAGGTCACCTGCGCGTGATTGACAAAGCCGTGGAAAAACTCACCGGTCAAATCCACATCAAAATTCCCCACACGCGCACGCGTGTACGGCACGTGCAATTCCAAACCCGGACGCCCCGAAAAATCAATCACCACACGCGAGAGCGCCTCGTCCAGCGGCACATACGCGTGGCCGTAGCGCACCATACCTTTTTTATCGCCGACCGCTTTCGCAAACGCCTGACCCAGCGCAATACCGATGTCCTCCACCGTGTGATGATCGTCAATGTGCGTGTCGCCTTTCGCCTTTACCGTCAAATCCATCAAGCCATGACGCGCGATCTGATCGAGCATGTGATCCAAAAACGGCACACCCGAGTCCAACTGCGCCACGCCCGTACCGTCGAGGTTCAGCGTGATCTCGATTTGCGTTTCCGACGTATTGCGCACCACATGCGCGGTACGCTGAATAA
>CAZCDD010000023.1:0-11733 GCA_964497405.1 uncultured Hydromonas sp.
CCGGATCACTGAGAATTTTTGAAAGTGAACTTGAGCTGGTGCCAATATTGCCCGTTAATGTGAAATTCGGGTAAAAACTGGCACGCGCGACATCCACATTGCCCAGTGCCTGACGCAGACGCATTTCAGAGGCAATCAAATCGGGACGGCTGGCAATAACCTCGGCAGGCAGGCCAGCAGAGATGCTCGGCAGTGTGCTGTTGGGCAGGTTTTGCGGTTCATCGCTGATATGTGCGGACGGTGGCGCATCAAACAAAATGGCCATTGCATTGCGTGCGACCTCGCGCTCTTGCTTGAGCGCATCCAGCGAGGCTTCTTGACTGCTCAGGCTGCGTTCCGCGCTTAAAACTTCGAGCTTGGACACGGCGCCAGCGCGGTATTGAACCTGCACCAAGCCTAAGGTTTTGCGGGCGTAAGCAATGCTTTGTTCACCGATGCGAATTTTTTGATTGAGGTAGCCGAGCTGCCAATAGAGTTTGGCAACCGAAGCCTCAATCGAGAGCTTGGTACTGAGTAAATCTTGTTCGCTGGCCTGAGCTTCCCATTGTTTGATGTTGGTCGTTTTGGCTATTTTGCCCCAAAGATCAATCGTGTAGGAGGCCGATAGAGCGGTGGAAAAACTGCGCGAGCTGGTCGCTGAACTGCTGTCCAAGGAGCGCGAACGGGAGGCGCTGGCTGAGCCGGAGATGCTCGGATAGGCATCGGTGCGTGCCAAGTCTGAGTTCAACTGTGCTTGATACAATTTATAGCCGGCGACGGCCAAGGTGTTGTTCTTTTGCAGAGCCAATTCAATCAGTTCATTCAGGCGCGAGCTGTGGAATGCCTCCCACCATTTTGAGTTGGCGGTGCTCAAGCTTTCGCTGGTATGGTTGCCGCCATGTTGCCACTGAGCCGGCGTTTGTAGGGTGGATAAGGATTGCTCAACAGTCGGCTGCGTGCTGGCGCAGGCGCTCAATAATGCGCTGGCGACCAGCCAAGCCATCAGTTGAGGACGAAAGAGATGGGAGCGTGCTTGCATAGTTTACTCGCGAGAAAGGGCTACAACAGGATCGAGTTTGGCGGCGTTTTTAGCGGGTAAGAAGCCGAAAATCATACCAATCAAGGTCGAGCAGGTAAATGCGGCAATGATGGAGCTGGGCGAAAAGGCCATGCTGAAGTCTTGAGCAAAATGGTCAAAAATTGCACCGATGGCCAGAGCCAAGCCGACACCGAGCAGGCCGCCGATCAGGCAGACCATGACGGCCTCAATCAAAAACTGTTGCATGATGTCGCTTTGTCGCGCACCCACCGCCATGCGTAAGCCAATTTCTTGCGTGCGTTCGGTCACTGATACCATCATGATGTTCATCACGCCAATGCCGCCGACGATCAGCGAAATCACGGCAATCATGGATACCAGTAGGGTCATGGTACGCGTGGTGGATTCGATGGTTTGGCGGATGGTATCGCTGTTGGAAATATAAAAATCTTGTTTGCCGTGACGTTGGGTCAGGATTTTGCTGATGCCTTGCTCGGCGGCTTGGCTGCTCACACTATCTGAAACGCGCACGGTGATGTTGCGCACATAGGTTTGTCCGAGCATACGGCTCAGGACGGTGGTGTAGGGAACCCAGATGTTTAGGTTTTCATCGTTGCCAAAGGCGGAGGATTGCGCTTTGCTCACGCCGATGATGCGGACGGGAACATTGCCCAGCATGATGACTTGACCAATGGGATTGCTTTCAGCAAACAACGTTTTGCGCGTATTCGGGTCTATCACTGCTTCTTGCGCATACTGCATAACCGAGCTGCGGTCGAACTTTTGTCCCAAATCCATGCTGATACCTTTGACTTGGAAGTATTGCTCGCCCACGCCTTGCACCTGCGCGCTGACTGAATTATTCCCCAATCGCACATTGACCGAAGTGCTTACCCGAGGCGTGACGGAGTGGACATAGCTTTGCTGTGCCAGTACGTCAGCGTCGGCTGAGGTGAGGGTACGAATAGAGGCGGCTTTGCGATCCCCCCAGCCGCTGCCCGGATAGATGTCGATGGTGTTCGTCCCCATAGAGCTGATGTCTTCGAGGATTTTTTTTCGCGAACCTTCGCCGAGCGCGACGACCGATACCACGGAGGCAATGCCAATGATGATGCCGAGCATGGTCAAAAAGGTACGCATGCGGTGTGCGAGCATGGCGCGGGTGGCCATCAGTGCCGCTTCTCGGAATCGATCCAGTAGTCCGAACCACGGCTTGCCGCCGTTTTGCGCTAAATTTTGAGCGTGCGTTGGTACAGACTGATTGGACTGTGCTTCAGCTTGGGGCGCACTGTGCGCGGGGTTGCTTAATTGCGTTGAACGATCGGCGATGATTTGCCCGTCGCGGATTTCAATGATGCGGTTGGCATTGGCGGCGACCTGCGCGTCGTGGGTGACGATGATCACGGTATGACCTTCGGCGTGCAGTTCACGCAGGATGCGCATGACCTCTTGGCCGCTTTGGCTGTCCAATGCGCCGGTTGGCTCGTCGGCAAGGATGACTTCGCCACCGTTAACGAGTGCGCGGGCAATACTGACGCGCTGTTGCTGGCCACCGGAGAGTTGGTTCGGCCGGTGGTGTTTGCGTTCACCCAAACCCAGTTGATCCAGCAGGGCTGCGCTGCGCGCGCGTCGTTGTTCGGCTTCGTAACCCGCGTAAATCGTGGGGACTTCTACGTTGCCCATGGCATCCAAATCGCCGAGCAGGTGGTAGCGCTGAAAAATAAAGCCAAAATATTCTCGGCGCAGGCGAGCCAATTCGTCGGGCTCCATTGCGCCAGTCTCTTGGCCATTGACCCAGTAACTGCCACGCGTGGGGCGATCCAGACAGCCGAGGATATTCATCAAAGTGGATTTGCCCGAGCCGGACTGGCCGATGATGGCGACCATTTCCCCCGCGTGTATGCTCAGATTGATGTTGTTTAAAACGGTCACCACGTCGTCGCCCGAGGGGAAATCGCGGTATAAATCGCGTATCTCCAGCAATGCAGTTCGAGCATCTAATTGATTTTCGGCGTTCGCTGCCACGTGAGCCTCCGCGCGCTCGCGGGTGTGAGGATGGACTGTATTCATGTGCTCCTCTTTTACATCGGTGGACCCATGCGGCGGCTATCGGAATTCTTGGATTCTTCGGTGGACTGGCTCACCACGACGTTTTCGCCTTCGTTCAGTCCCGATTTAATTTCGGCATTGACATTGTTATTCAAGCCGACTTCGACCCATTTTTCTGTGGTTTTGTTGTCTTTGCCCAAAACCAGTACTTTGTATTGGCCTTGGGGATTGCGCGCACCCAGTGCGGTTGAAGGAATGCTCAAAACCTGTTTGGCTGAATTGGCGATGATCGATACTTGAGCCGTCATGGAAATGCGCAGTTTGCCGTCTTCGTTCGGCATGTCCAGTAGGCCATAGTAGTAGATCGCGGATGAGGATGAGCTGGACGAGCTGCTCGATGAGTTGTCCGATAGTGTGGTCGGCCCTGGGTCGATGGCGCGCAGGGTGGTGTCGTATCGTTTGTCTGTTTCGCCCAAAATGTTGAAATAAGCGGGCATACCGGCTTGGACTTTGGTGATATCGCCCTCGGAAATTTCGGCGCGGATGGTGATTTTATCCAGCTGGGCGATGGTCAATATCGTCGGGGTGGATTGGTTGGCATTGATGGTTTGACCTTCTTCTACGGCCAAAGAAACCACGATGCCGTCTATCGGTGCAATCACCTGAGTGTAGCCGAGAGTGAGTTTGGCGGTATCCACATTCACCCGTGATTGGTCAACAGAGGCTTTGGCGGCTGCGAGTGCCGCTTTGGCATTGTCGTAGTTCTCTTTTGAGGTGGCACCTTCGGTCAGCATCATTTTTTGCCGATTGAAATCCAACTGCGCTTTTTCCAAGGCGGCTTGGTTGCTGTTGAGCTGAGCTTGGGCGGTTTGCAGGGTGTTTTTTTGTGTGCGCGGGTCAATGATGGCTAACAGCTCGCCTTGTTGCACATGTTGTCCCAATTTAACCTTGAGGGATTTGATTTCGCCGGTCACTTGTGCGCCGACAGCAACCTGTTTGTAGGGTTTGACGATGCCCGTGGCGAGTACCGTTTGTTCCAAATCACTGCGCGTAACCGGTGCGGTGATGTAGTTGTTTTGTGCTTTGTTGGGGAAGAAAACCAGCTTGATCAGCCAAACCAGCGCTAATAGTGCAATGAGGTAAATCAATCGGCGAAGCCAAACGTTGCGCCATAATTTTGCCAAAACGTTCATAAAAATCCGTCTGAAAGGGTTGAGTGCCCGCCAGATGCGGGCAAAATCCCCATCGATCCCAATAAGTGAGAGACGGGGAGTGATCAAGGCATTGTACGATGAATTTATGGAGCGGTTTTGAGGATGGTGTTTAAAGTTTGCATCTGTTTGCCCAGATCGTCACCGACCAACTGTTTGACAGACGATTGTGCGCTGGCTGATTGAATACCTGCGTGTTGCAAACGTTCGAGCAAGGTTTGCTCATCGATATGACTGATTTGTGATAGTTCGGTCACAGAAGCGTTGGACAATAAATTAACTGAATTCATAAACGGCGGCTGGCCTTTGCCTTCGCTGCTGCCCAAGCTGAAAAAGCTCAGCGCCAAAATCATGGAGAACAGCGCTAAAATTCCTTTGCCCAGAGTGCTGCGGAACATATTTTTAAAACCTTGGAAATTCACACTGATGTGCAAAAGAACGGCCACGACCAATGCCCAGCCAAGCCATTCATGTACGGTTTTATTCAGCCCCGTATCCCAGTGAAAAAACATCAAAATACCTGTTGCGCCCATCAGTAAAAAAGAGCCTGCGACCAGAGGGGTTGTCCATTGACGTTGTAAAGCCATTTTTATTTTCCTTTCTTTTGTATGAATGATGATTCGACGGAAGGAATGGTAAAACGATTACATCACTGCGTTATTGCGCGGGTGTAAAGTTTTGTAAAGAGGACAGTGGACGTAAAAAAACCGTTCTGATTGGGACCAGAACGGTTGTGCATTGCCAATAACTAGCAGCAAACGACGGAGTTAGCTATTTTGGATCAGTTGAATCAGTTTTTCGGTATCCGCGCAGAATAAACGAATTCCTTCGGCCAATTTTTCATTCGCCATTGGATTGTTGTTCAGCATCAGGCGGAAGCTGGACTCGGTTAAATTCAGCGCTTCGATGGTTTGTGCCTGTGCGTTATCGCTGTTCAAAGCGGCAGCGACGGGCTCATCCATGCCTTGCAACTGTTTGAGCAGATCAGGGCTGATGGTCAGCAGGTCGCAACCGGCCAAGCCGATGATTTGCCCGATATTACGGAAACTCGCGCCCATGACTTGGGTTTTGATGCCGAATTTTTTGTAATAGTTATAGATGGTACGGACGGATTCCACGCCGGGATCGTTGCTGGCGTCGTATTCAATGCCCGTTTGCTTTTTGTACCAGTCATAAATACGACCCACGAACGGTGAAATCAGTGTGACGTTGGCATTGGCGCAGGCGACAGCTTGCGCCAGACTGAACATCAAGGTCAGATTGGTGTGGATGCCTTGTGCTTCGAGGATTTTTGCCGCTTGGATGCCTTCCCAAGTCGCAGCGATTTTAATCAAAATACGTTCGCGATCTATGCCTTTTTCTGCAAACAGGGCGATGACTTTCTCTGCTTTTTCCACGGTTGCGGCGGTGTCAAACGATAAACGCGCATCGACTTCGGCGGACACGCGCCCTGGAATGATTTTCAAAATTTCGGAACCAAATGCGACCAAAATATGGTTCATAATGTCGCCAACGGATTCGCCTTGATGGGCTTGTACTGTGGCGCTGAACAGCGGTTGGTATTCGGGTTTTTGTACTGCTTTTAAAATAAGGGACGGATTGGTGGTCGCGTCTTGAGGTAAAAACTGTGCAATGGACTGAAAATCGCCGGTATCGGCCACAACGGTGGTGTACTGCTTGAGTTGATTGAGAGAGTTCATATATTTTTATGCTTGATGCCTGTAAGGCAGGGGGTTAAAATCCAAAAATCAGTAGCAGTCGTCATTTTACTATCTATATTGTTTCATCAGAAATTTAAATTTCTGTTAAAATTCCACAGTTTTAGTTTTAACGATTGAATGTACCGAATAAATGACTTTTTTATGTGAATCGCCTCCTCGTATAGGCCAAGCAAGCCGCCTGAAAACAATCACTCAGTGATATGGATAGGGCGGTTTTTTTTCGCCCACTGTCTGAGGGTCAATACTCAGTGAAGTGCGCAGAAGTGTATTCGCAACGCAATAGATGTCAATTTCAACGGTCAACGTAGGCAAAAGGAGCAAGCAGCGTGTTACCGATTTTTTCTTCCCAGTTTCCAAAAGCGATACTCGCATTGGCAGACGGCACGGTTTTTCAGGGCTATGGCATTGGCGCGAGCGGTCATGTAGTCGCCGAGGTGGTGTTCAATACCGCGATCACCGGCTATCAAGAAATTTTGACCGATCCATCCTACACAGGGCAAATGGTGACATTGACCTACCCGCATATTGGTAATGTCGGTGTGAACCGTGAGGACGTGGAAGCGGATAAAGTCTATGCGGCTGGCTTAATTATCAAGGATCTGCCCGCCATCGTATCGAATTTCCGCGCTGAACAAAGTCTGCCGGATTATCTGAAAGCGAACAACGTCGTCGCCATCGCCGGCATTGACACCCGCGCGCTGACCCGTGTGCTGCGTGAAAAGGGTGCGCAGGGTGGTTGTATTCTGGTGGGTGATGATGTAGAACAAGCGAAACAACTCGCCGCAGGCTTTGGCGGTATGGCTGGGCAAGACTTGGCCAAGGTTGTGAGTACGAAAACCACCTACGAGTGGACAGAAACCGAGTGGCAACTCGGCGAAGGCTTTGGCAAGCAAACCGAGCCCAAATTCAAGGTTGTGGCCTATGATTTCGGCGTGAAACGCAACATTCTGCGTATGCTCGCCGAGCGTGGCTGCGCGATTACCGTGGTGCCTGCGCAAACACCTGCCTCAGAAGTGTTGGCGATGAACCCAGACGGCGTGTTCCTCTCCAACGGCCCTGGCGATCCAGAGCCGTGTGACTACGCGATTGCCTCGACGCGCGAATTTTTGGATAAAAATCTGCCGGTGTTCGGGATTTGCTTGGGACATCAGATTTTGGCATTGGCCTCTGGCGCAAAAACTTTGAAAATGAAGTTCGGCCATCACGGCGCGAACCATCCGGTGAAAGATTTGGACAGCGGTCGCGTGGCGATTACCTCACAAAACCACGGTTTTGCGGCGGATGAAAAAACTTTGCCCGCGAATGTGCGCGTGACACATGTGTCCTTGTTCGACGGCAGTTTGCAGGGCATCACCTTCACCGACAAACCCGCGTTTTCGTTCCAAGGTCACCCAGAGGCATCTCCAGGGCCGCACGATATCGCGTATTTGTTTGACCGCTTTGTGGATAACATGGCTGCGGCTCGTGCCTAAACGCATCAGTCACACATAAGGAATCCAGATGGACTTGGGTATTACCAGTTTAACCACCTTCATCATCGGCACGATTGCAGTGATTTTGCTGCCTGGGCCGAACTCGATGTTCGTATTGACCACGGCGGCGCAAAAAGGCGTGCGCGATGGTTATCGGGCGGCGCTGGGTGTGTTTGTTGGTGATTCGATTCTGATGCTGCTCGCAGCGCTGGGCGCAGCGACAGTGTTCAAGACCGCTCCGGCTGTTTTCACCACGCTCAAGCTGGTCGGGGGTATGTATCTGGCCTTTTTGGGTTTTAAAATGTTGGTCGGTGCCTATCGCATTTGGCAAAATCGCACTCATATTTTGTCGCAAAGCGAGTTGGAGCAAAACAGCACCTTAGATGCGCACGAAGGACGCTTAGAGCCCGTCGTCCAAAAAAGCCAGTCACCGTTCATCAAGGCGTTGCTGATCAGTTTGATCAATCCGAAGGCGATATTATTTTGCGTTTCCTTTTTTGTTCAATTTGTTCGACCCGATGCGCTGCATCCACTGCTCGCATTTTTGGTGCTGGCCGCGATTTTGCAGGCATGCAGCATGATTTACCTGTCTGTGTTGATTTTCTCGGGAGATAAATTGGCAGCCACCTTTCGCGCACGTCCGCTGTGGATGGCTTTGGGTACAGGCGCTGTGGGGGCTATGTTTTTGGGTTTTGGGTTGCGCTTGGCGACGGCCACGATGGAGTGAAATAGATGACGCAATTATCGGTCAACATCAATAAAATCGCGTTGATTCGCAATTCGCGCGGGCGTAATTACCCCGATGTGGCGCAGTTTGCCGAGCGATTTTTGCAGCTCGGTGCGCATGGCATCACGCTGCACCCGCGTCCTGACCAGCGTCACGCGCGCTACTCGGATGCACATGAGCTCAAGGCGCTGTGCGATCGTCATGGCGCGGAATTGAATATCGAAGGCAATCCGACGCGTGAGTTTCTCGATGTGGTGCTTGCGGTCAAACCGGCGCAATGCACGCTGGTACCGGACGATCCGAATCAAGTGACCTCGGATCACGGCTGGGATTTGGAAAAAAACGCCGCGTTTCTGCGCGAGGTATGTGCCGAGCTGAAATCGGCGGGCATACGCGTGAGCCTGTTTGTCGATTACGATTGCCCGAATATCGCGCTGGCCAAAGAACTGGGCGCAGATCGCGTGGAACTGTACACCGAGCCATATGCCGAAACCTATGGCACGCCAGAGAATGATGCGATTTTGGTGCAGTTTGGCAAAGCGGCTGAGGCAGCGCAAGCGGTGGGATTGGGCGTGAATGCGGGGCATGATTTGAATTTGGAGAATTTAGCCAAATTCGTTGCGCTGCCGAATATTTTAGAAGTCTCCATCGGTCACGCGCTGATCGTGGAGTGCTTGGAGCAGGGCATGGATGCGACCATGGGGCAATACACTACTATCCTTAAATAAAGGAGGTTATTGATGGAAAATTGGAGAATAGAGGCCTTACAAGGAGTTGGGACGGTTGAATTATCTTTAGATAATAGTAAGCGGGTTTTCGTCTTTTTGGGTAGTAATGGTGTTGGTAAAACTAAAACCTTGGAGACTTTATTATTTGCTCTTTTAGCGAACAATCCGGTCTATTGCAAGCACAGAATACAGTTAAATAAAGAAAATTTATGGTTTTCTAATATATTGAAAAATAGTGCTCAGGCTTTTTCGATGCCACATGGCTATTTTGATTTCAATCAGCAACATGTGGGTGACAGAGCATATGCTGTTGCTTACTTAGGGGCTGGTAATCGTTCTGCTATTGAAAAGGCAGGTCATCAGACTCCCAACTTGGGAACTTTTGATAATAGGCAAAAAGTTTATTTTGGGCAAATCGCTGATGCTATGAGGTATAAAAATGACCATTATTCATTAACAAACTTAGGTATGTCGGAAAATATTCACCAATGGTTTGTTTCGCGTGCTCAGTCGGTTAATCCATATCAAAAAAATGAAGATAATCGTAAAGTAGAGATTGATTCTGTGTTGGAGTTGTTGAATGCGGTCGATGATAGGATTGATCAAAGAATATTGCGTGTTGATGGAAATGGTCAAGTATTTTTAATGGTTGAGGGGCAAGAAAGAGAAATTAGTGAACTGAGTTCAGGCTTCACTTCATTATTGAAAATGATTCAATCGATAGTATCTGCTTATGCGGCATTTACCAATGAAATTAATTTGCGGCATGTTCGGGGTGTGGTGCTGATTGATGAAATAGAGAGTCATTTACATGCTGGATGGCAGTCTAAAATTGTACCAAAACTCAAAAAATTATTACCGAATACAACTTTTTATATCACTACGCACTCTCCACTGGTGCTGTCTCAATTAGAAGAGGGAGAAGCATATCTTTTGAGGCGTGAGAGTGATGGTGTCGTTCGTTCGTCAATCATTTCATCGCCAAGTAATAGGCTTTTGAGTGATGTTATTGATGATGCTTTTAGCATTGATTTAAATCAATTGAAAAGTGACTCGATGGTTTTAGGAAGTCAGAATGATGCGAAAAAGCAGCTGATAGAGTTTTTGACTCAACAGGAGGCAAAGCATGGTTTGTAAATACCTTGTGGATGCTAATGTTTGGATTGCCTTGCTTGATAGGGAAAATCAGCACCATGATTGTGCGGTGGAGTTTTTTACGGAAATTGCTGAAGATGAAGCAAGCTTAATTGGTTATACATCGACGATACGCTATGAGGTGTTACGAGGTGTACCCGCACAACAACTTCAAATCGCTAAAAATTTGCTCGCACCTTATGAGGTATTTGAGTTAACCGGTAAGGTTGCTGATACAGCGGCTGATATTTTTAGAAGTTATCAATCTGACGCTCCTGATAGAAGAATGGATAAGCATCAGTTTGATATATTACATGTTGCATGCGGTCAAAATTATGGATTGACTATTAAATCTTACGACGATGATATCGAACGTATTCAAAAGATTGCTCGAAATATTTAATTGTATTTATAGGATAAAAAATGCCAAAACGGACAGACCTAAAAAGTATCTTGATCATCGGCGCGGGGCCGATCATCATTGGGCAGGCGTGTGAGTTTGACTACTCGGGTGCGCAGGCGTGTAAAGCCTTGCGCGAAGAGGGTTATCGCGTGATTTTGGTGAACTCCAATCCGGCCACGATCATGACCGACCCAGAGATGGCGGACGCGACCTACATCGAGCCGATCACTTGGGAAGTGGTGGAAAAGATCATTGAGAAGGAAAAACCGGATGCGATTTTGCCGACCATGGGTGGGCAAACTGCGCTGAACTGTGCATTGGATTTGCACCGTCACGGGATTTTGGCCAAATACAATGTGCAACTGATTGGTGCATCGCCTGAAGCGATTGATAAAGCCGAAGACCGCATGAAGTTCAAAGACGCGATGACCAAAATCGGCTTGGGCAGTGCCTTGTCGGGCATTGCGCACAGCATGGAGGAAGCCAGCGCGGTACACGCGATGATCGCTAAAGAGAACAATAACTCTGGCTATCCGGTCATTATTCGTCCATCGTTCACGATGGGGGGCACGGGCGGCGGTATTGCGTACAACCGTGAGGAGTTCGAGGAAATCTGCCGTCGTGGTTTGGACTTGTCGCCGACCAATGAATTGCTGATCGAAGAATCCCTGCTCGGCTGGAAAGAGTACGAGATGGAAGTGGTGCGTGACAAAAAAGACAACTGCATCATCGTCTGCTCGATCGAAAACTTAGATCCGATGGGCGTGCATACCGGCGACTCGATCACCGTGGCGCCGGCACAAACGTTGACCGATCGTGAATACCAAATCATGCGTAATGCGTCATTGGCCGTATTGCGCGAAATCGGTGTGGATACCGGTGGTTCCAACGTGCAGTTCTCGGTGAATCCGAACACTGGCCGTATGATTGTGATCGAGATGAACCCGCGCGTGTCGCGCTCATCCGCCTTGGCCTCGAAAGCCACGGGCTTCCCGATTGCGAAAATCGCGGCCAAACTGGCCGTGGGTTACACACTGGATGAGCTGAAAAACGATATCACCGGTGGGCAAACACCCGCGTCATTTGAGCCGTCAATCGACTACGTCGTGACCAAGATTCCACGCTTTGCGTTCGAAAAATTCCGCGAAGCCGATCCGCACCTGACCACGCAGATGAAATCGGTGGGTGAGGTGATGGCGATTGGCCGTACCTTCCAAGAATCGTTCCAAAAAGCCTTGCGCGGTTTGGAAATCGGCATTGACGGTCTGAA
>CAZCDD010000024.1:0-11522 GCA_964497405.1 uncultured Hydromonas sp.
TAGCAAGGAAGCCAACAATCGCAACGAAAAGAGAGGAATGAAAAATTGAGTCATGCGTACGACTATAACGTAAAAAATTTAATCCGTCAAATAGCGCTGTCTATATTTTGATACACAGACCTACCTCATAGCGCCATCATTAGGTATGGTCTCGCAGGGTGGGATAAGCCGCTTTCAAATACACCGCCATCGAAATCACGGTCAACGCGGCCGCAATGTAGATCAGCCATGTGCCGACCAGACGCGTATCCATACCCAAGATCACACCATTGAACAACAGCATCGGCAAAGCCACCATCTGCACTGCGGTTTTCCATTTACCCAGTTGATTCACCGCCACCGCTGTGCGCGCACCGATGCTCGCCATCCATTCGCGCAGCGCTGAAATCGTGATTTCACGTCCGATGATGATCAAGGCAATCAGACCATGCACGCGCTGATCGTGGACCAGCACGATCAAACAGGCCGCCACCAGCAATTTGTCCGCGACCGGATCGAGAAATGCGCCGAACGAGCTGGTTTGATTCCACTTGCGTGCCAAATAGCCATCAAACCAGTCGGTCACTGCGGCTGTCACAAAGAGCACCGTCGCCAATACATCACGCATCATGGCGTAATTATCAAAGGGGGCATAGTAAATGGCAACCAACAATGGAATGGCGATCACACGCGCCCATGTCAGGATGATCGGAATATTGACCGGCATAAAGGCTTTCTGCTGTTATTTTACTCAAGACGTATTTTAATCGGTTTTAATCGATCCGTGCATCATCGTGCAATTGTTTGTAGATTTCTTGTGCCAATTTTTCGGAAATACCCTCCACTTGAGCCAAATCCTGAACGCTGGCATTTTTCACGCCCGCCAAACCGCCAAAGCGTTTGAGCAAAGCCGAGCGGCGCTTCGCACCCACGCCTTCGATTTCTTCCAAGCGCGAGACATTGCGCGCTTTGGCTCGCGCCGCGCGCATACCAGTAATGGCAAAACGATGCGCCTCATCGCGAATGTGCGCGATCAACATCAGCGCCTGCGACATTTTGCCCAGCTTCACCTCAGGCCGACCATCGGCGAACACCAGTGTTTCCAAACCAACCTTGCGCCCTTCGCCCTTCGCCACACCGACCAGCACGCTCAAATCCAACCCCAAATCATTGAACACCTCACGCGCCACGGACAACTGCCCTTTACCCCCATCGACCAGCACCACATCTGGCATGTGTTTGGCGAATTCGTCACTGCCTTCGGTTTGCAGCAGCGCGATTTTCTCATAGCGCCGTTGTAGCACCTGTTTCATCGCGGCGTAGTCGTCACCGGCAGTGATGTTTTTGATGTTATAACGGCGATATTCATTGTTCTGCATCGCGTGGTTGTGATACACCACGCATGAGGCTTGCGCGGCTTCGCCTGAGGTGTGGCTGATGTCAAAACACTCCACCCGAAACTCGGCTTTCTCTTCGTCAGACTCCAGTTCCAGTCGCAACACTTTGAACAAATCTTCGGTGCGTGCTTTGGCGCTGGCGGATTCTTGCATGCGGCGTGAGAGCGCCAATTCGGCGTTATGAATCGCCATTTCCAGCCAAATTTTACGTTGGCCGCGCGGCTGTTTGACCCACGCGAGCTGTCGCTCCAAACTCTCATGCAGTAATTCACGCACTTCTTTGGATGGCTGCATCGCACAGATAATGACGCGTGGCGCTTCGCTGCTCAAATAATGTTGACTGATGAACGCATCCAACACATCCTGTGCGCTGCAATCCTGCGTGTGCTGCGGGAAAAAGGCCTTGTCGCCCAAATGCCGCCCACCGCGCACCATCGCCAAGTTCACACAATAGCGCGCCTCCGACTGCACCACCGCGATAATATCGGCATCGGTGTCGTCCCCCGTGGACTCAACCGCCTGTTGTTTCATCATATTCGACAGCGCGGCGATTTTGTCACGGTACTGCGCGGCGATTTCAAAATCCAGCGCACCGGCAGCCGTCTGCATTTTTCTTTGCAAATCATGTAACACCTCATCCGACTCACCGCGCAGAAATTTCATGCTGGCGGCGACATCTTCGGCGTATTCGGCTGCACCGATCAGCCCAACGCACGGCGCACTGCAACGATCAATTTGGTACAACATGCACGGACGCGAGCGATTGCGATAAACAGTTTCGTCACAGGTGCGCAGGCGAAATACTTTTTGCAGCAGTTTGATGCTTTCTTTGACCGCATAGCCGTTGGGGAACGGGCCGAAATATTGATGCACCTTATCCACCGCGCCACGGTAGTACACCATGCGTGGGAACTGGTGCCGGGTCATTTTCAGAAACGGGTAGGATTTATCATCGCGAAACAGGATGTTGTAACGCGGGGTGAGCGTTTTGATCAAATTGTTTTCGAGCAACAACGCTTCGGTTTCCGTGCGCGTGATGGTCACATCCACATGGGCGATTTTTTGCACCATCAGTGCAATACGTGGAGACATGGATGCCTGACGCTGAAAATAGCTGGTCACTCGTTTTTTCAAATCCTTGGCTTTGCCCACATACAGCACCTCACCCTGTGCGTCGATGTGCCGATACACGCCGGGCAAATGGGGCAATGCAGCCAGCAATTCACTGGGATCAAAAGGGGTATCGGAGCTCAGCTCATGCGATGGTTCTGTCGGATTCATAATGTGGTGGCAATGCTCAAGTAAACGTTATTGTACGGCTAAGTATCGCGGCATGACGCAATTGAGATAGATTTTGATGTAACCGCTTTCACTGCATACCTCGACTACCGTCAAAAGTCGTACGATATGGTGTGTTTTGAGCAACAAACCCATGTATTTCGCCTTAAATCACGCCCGATTGCAAGTGTACTCAGTTAAAATGGCGAAAGTTACAAATTTATGACAATTATGAAATTGTCATCAAATAAACATACGTTTTTCACCGTATGAATAGTTTTACTTTACTCAACGAAAATCTACGAATAAAGGTTCTACCATGTTCAATCGCTTTATGCCAAAAGAAGGCAAATTTTTCACCCTGTTTAATCAGCACGCCTCTTTGATGACCGCTACCGCCAAAGAAATGGTGGTTCTATTTCAAGACATTGATAACTCAGACGCGCACATCCAAAGCATCCGTGAAAAAGAGAAAAAAGCCGATCGTTTGACTTACGAAACCGTAGATTTATTGCACAAAACCTTCATCACTCCGCTGGATCGCGATGTCATCCTCAAGCTCGTGACCAATTTGGATGACGTCATCGATATGATGGAGGACGTTTCCGAATGCGTTTCATTGTACCACGTGACCGAAACCTCCGAAAACGCGCAAAAATTGTGTGAAATCATTGTCGCCTGCTGCGAACGTTTGGAAAAAGCGGTTAATTGCCTCGAAAACATGAGCAACACCCCAGAAGTCATCCGTTTGGCTTCTGAAATCGAGCGTCTGGAATCAGAAGCCGATCGCGTCATGCGCACAGCGCTGTCCCGTCTGTTCCGCGAGGAAACGGATGCCATCCGCGTGGTGAAATACAAAGCCATCTATGAGTTACTCGAATCCATCACCGACAAATGCGAAGATGTGAGTAACATCATCCAAGGAATCATGGTTGAAAACGCGTAAGCGCATCGATTCGTGTTCACTCATCCATTTTTCAGAGGCTAACTATGTCTAATTCCTTACACATCGGACTGGGCATGATGTTATTTCTCATCGCATTGGCGTTGATATTTGACTTCATGAACGGCTTTCACGATTCGGCCAACTCAATTGCCACCGTCGTTTCTACGGGCGTTTTAAAACCGCACCATGCCGTACTGATGGCGGCGACATTCAACTTTATCGCCTTTTATGTACTGCCGCACAAAGTCGCAGCCACCATCGGTAAAGGCATTATCCAAGCGTCCATTGTCGATCAATACGTCATACTCGGCGCGCTCATGGGCGCGATCATATGGAACGTCATCACGTGGTATTACGGCATTCCATCCTCATCATCGCACGCCCTGATGGGCGGGCTGATCGGTGCAGCGGTTGCCAAAAGTGGTTTTGGCGTACTGATGGCCGATAAAATTCTGCAAACCGTATTGTTCATTTTCCTCTCACCCGCCTTGGGCTTTTTGCTCGGCTCACTCCTGATGCTGATCGTATCGTGGCTGTTTTTCCGAACGGCACCCGCCAAAGTGGATCGCTGGTTCCGCCGTTTGCAGTTGGTCTCAGCAGCTTTGTACAGTTTAGGCCACGGTGGTAACGATGCACAAAAAACCATGGGCATGATCTGGCTGATTTTGCTGGCCGGTGGCGTTTTGTCCGCAGGTGATCCTTTGCCTGCTTGGGTCGGCTATGCGTGTTTCGCGGCAATCGCTTTGGGTACCATGTTCGGTGGCTGGCGCATTGTCAAAACCATGGGGCAAAAACTGGCCAAACTCAAACCGGTCAGCGGCTTCTGTGCCGAAACCGGTGGCGCCATCACTTTGTTTACCGCCACCGCGATGGGTGTTCCGGTTTCGACCACCCACACCATCACTGGCGCGATCATGGGCGCGGGTTCTACCATGAAAGCCTCGTCCGTACGCTGGGGACTGGCAGGTAACATTGTTTGGGCATGGATTTTGACCATCCCTGCATCTGCTTTCATTGCGGCGGTATCATGGGTGATCGCTGCCAAACTGTTTGGCGGATAAATCATACATATCCCATCAAAAAAAGCGAGCCACAGGCTCGCTTTTTTATGATCTGCACGCAGGCAAACTCATCCGCCCTGCTGCTGACGCGCCATCTCAAATACACACACCGCCGTCGCTGCCGCCACATTCAACGACTCACCCACCACCATCGGGATGGTCAATGGCACATCGGCTTGCACCAGCAAGGTTTCGCTCAAACCCGCCCCTTCATTGCCCATCAGCCACGCCGTGGGACGATTCAAATCATGTTGGTAAATACTGCGCTCGGTATGTGAACTGGTCGCGCAGACCTGCACCCCATGCTGTTGCAATTGCGCCACCGCCTGATGCAAATCCACACGCTCGCGGATATTCAAACCAAAATGCGCCCCCACACCGGCACGCAACACTTTCGGTGCGTACGGATTGACGCAGTGTTCGTTCAACCAGACCTCGCGCACACCCGCCGCAGCGCAGCTGCGAATGATCGAACCCATATTGCCGGGGTCTTGCACCCCATCGAGCAACACCACATTGCCGCAGAATCTCTCTTCACTCCATTGTGGCGTTTGTGGGCGTCGCACCTCAAACACAATCGAAACGCCCTGCTCCAAGCTACTGATATCCCGAAAAACCGAGGTAGCCAGTTTAATCACCTTGATGCCGCGAGCTTCAGCCTCATGTTGCAAGGCTTGTATTTCCACATTCTCCAGAGCCGCCTCGCCAACCCATACGCGCTCAATCCGCCAATCATACGCGTCCTGATGCTTGAGCAGTAATTGACAGGCATGCACACCCTCCACCGCCATCAGCGCATCGCTGCGCTTGGGTTGGTGGATCAGACGCTTCAGGGCTTTGACCTGCGGATTGTCTTTAGAAGAAATCATCATATTATTTAGCCTTCAGGAAACGCGGAAAAGTAGTTTTTTACTTTTTCCGTGTTTCCTTAAATTGTAAAGTCCGTACCGGTGCAAAACTCATGCGATGCTCCGGCGTAGCACCATACCGCTGTAACGCCGCCAAGTGCGCGGCTGTCGGATAACCTTTGTGCTGGGCAAAGCCGTACTCGGGATATAAAGCATCCAAACGCAAACAATCTGCATCTCGCGCGACTTTGGCCAAAATAGAAGCCGCAGAAATACAGGCCTCCTTCGCATCTCCTTGAATCATCGGCTCACCGGCGTACTGCGCCGCCGCCAGACCTTTGGGGAAATGATTGCCATCGACCCAAACCCAATCGGGACGCAAGTTCAAAGCCTGCACCGCGCGCGTCATTGCCAGCATACTGGCCTGTAAAATATTCAGCTCATCAATTTCAGCGACACTGGCGCTGGCAATCGCCCAAGCTTTGGCCTCAGACTGAATTTGTGCGGATAAGCTTTCTCGTTTCTTAGCCGTCAATTTTTTCGAGTCGGCCAAACCGGCAATTGGTTGATCCAGCACGACCGCTGCGGCGAAAACTGCACCCGCCAGCGGCCCACGCCCCGCCTCATCCACACCGCAGACCCAATGCGCCTGTTGCGCCGCAGTCACCACGGCGAATAAATCCTGTTGTACCGCATCTGTCATCGCGCACTCACACCGACTGAGTCGAGCGCACCTGCCGACGCACGGTTTCGATTGCCTGCGCGCACAGGTTTGGGGTATCGGCAATCAGGCTGTGGTGCATTTCGGTGAGTCGCTCTTTCACGGTTGCGTCGCTCATATAGCGGTTCATTTCCTTCATCAACGCATCCGCCAGACCGTGCGCTGTCGCGTCATTCTGTAATATTTCCGGAACGAATGAGGTTTGCATCAGAATATTCGGCAAACCAATCCACGGCTGCAAGGCGACTTTCGGATAAATCTGCGCCGACAGCCACGAGGTTTTGTACGAAATAATCGACGGCTTTTTGTACAGCGCAACTTCCAAACTGGCCGTACCACTGGCGACTATGGTCGCATCGGCGGCCTCCATTACACTGCGCGCTTGACCGTCAAACCAACGAATCGCTAAATTGGGCGCCTGTTCACGTTGGATACGCTCCAGCTCGGCACGTAAATTGGCGTGCGCCACCGGTACAAGGCAAACGAATTCTTGCTCCGAACCCGATGCGGCTATTCGCTGCGCAATCAATTGAGCCGCTTTGAAAAAATTTGGCGCATTGTAAGTCACCTCCGATGCACGCGATCCGGGCAAAATCGCCAAACAAAAAGCATTTTGCGACAGATTGAGCAAGGTTCGCGCCGCAGCGGTATTTGCCATCAATGGAATCTGTTTGGCAAATGGATGTCCCACATAGGTCGCCGGAATCCCCGCATCGTCATAGATTTTTTGCTCAAAAGGGAAAATCAGCAGCATATGATCAACCGCCTGACGGATTTTCTCGATGCGCTTGGGGCGCCAAGCCCAAATCGACGGGCTGACGTAATGCATGGTCGGCACCCCTTTGGCACGCACGAGCTTCTCCACCCCCAGATTAAAGTCCGGCGCGTCAATGCCAATGAAGACATCGGGGCGCTGCGTCGTCACCCGCTCTATCAACTCACGACGCATATTCAAAATTCGCGGCAAATGCCGAATCGGCTCGAAATAGCCACGCACGGCAAGCGATTGCGATGGCCACCACGACTGCGCGCCTTGCTTTTGCATGGCGTCACCGACGATACCCGCGCTGTTCACCTGCGCATAATTCGCCTGCGCCCCTTGCAACAGTACCGCGGCAAGCTGGTCGCCCGAGGACTCTCCAGCGACCAAAACCAAATCGATTTCTTCTGCGTACATGCCGTCCCTATGGATGTTGTGTGGTTATGTGTACTCGCACGATGGATAAAAAAGCCTGTCGGATTGCACGACAGGCATTCGTTTCAAGCGGCTTCATAGCAAAATTCTTCGCCCTTTAACCTCAGCGAATAATACCGCGATCCGCCGTACGTAAAAACTCAGACATCAGGCGCATCACCGGAGCATTCGACTCATCGGCTTGCGCCAGTTCCTCAATCGCGGCGATTGCCTGCTCAATGGTCAAGTCCTGACGAAATACGACTTTATACGCCCGTTTAATCGCGGAAATTTGCTCAGGCGTGTAACCACGACGTTTCAAACCTTCTGAATTGATACCAAATGCCGCGCTCGGGCTACCACCGATCATCACATACGGCGCAACGTCCTTGAGCAAAATACTACCGCCACCAACCATCGCATGCGCGCCAATTTTCACAAACTGATGCACGCCACTCATGCCGCCAACAATCGCCCAATCATGAACCTGCACATGCCCAGCCAGCTGGGCATTGCTCGCCAAAATGGTGTGATTACCCACGCGGCAATCATGCGCCAGATGCACATAGCCCATAATCCAGTTGTCATCACCCACGTGGGTCACCCCTTCGTCCTGTGTCGTGCCCAAATGAAAACTGCAAAATTCACGAATGGTATTGCGATCACCAATCTCCAAACGAGTGGGTTCGCCCGCATATTTTTTATCCTGCGGCACACCACCAAGCAAAACATGATGACCAATGTGATTATCCGCACCGATGCTGGTATGGCCTTCGATCACCGTATGTGAGCCAATTTCCGTGCCGTTTCCGATCACCACATCCGGCCCAATAATGCTAAACGGACCCACGCTAACCCCTTCACCCAGTTGGGCTTTTGGATCAACGATAGCGGTTGCATGTATGTGTGTAGTCATAAATTTTTATCAATTAAAAGGAGCGTTTATCCGCCCTATCAACAGTCAGCGTCAATTGACACTGAGCTAGATTTTGAACCAATTACGCACCCGCTTCAGCGGATTTCTCAATGCGATAGGTGCAAATCAAATCAGCCTCAGCCGCCACCACGCCATCGACTTTGGCGCAAGTTGAGAAATATGCGAATGAGCGCGCAACCTTGGTCAAGCGTGATTCCAAAACCAATTGATCACCCGGTTCCACTTGGCGTTTGAAACGCACATTGTTCATACCCACAAAATAATACATGGCATCGGGATGCATTTCATTGACCCACAGCAAGGCAGACGCCTGCGCCAATGCCTCCATAATCAACACGCCCGGCATCACCGGACGCTTGGGAAAATGTCCCATGAAAAAGGGTTCGTTCATGGTGACGTTTTTAATGGCGACCAAACGCTTTTGCGGTTCAACCTCTAATACGCGATCGACCAATAAAAATGGGTAGCGATGCGGTAAACGTTTAACGATCTCATTAATGTCATAACCAGATTGTGTCATACTCAATGCCATATTGTTTGCCTCTCTATGCTGGCCTATACCGGATCAGCCGGATGCTCAGCTTTTTTATCTACAACTCTTTCTAAACCACGAATTCGCTTGCGCAAATCCGCCAAATGACGAATCAACGAAGCATTTCGCTCCCATTCACGATGTGTGCTGGTGGGATAAACCCCCGTGTATTGCCCTGCCGTCGTCACGTCGGAGGTGATGGCAGTCCCGCCAGATACTACGGTATGATCGGCAATGCTCAAATGCCCGCCTAACATAGCTGCCCCACCAATCATGCATGACTTTCCAATAATCGTACTACCGGCAATGCCTGCACATGCGGCAATGGCCGAATGAGCACCCACCACGCAATTATGCGCAATTTGTACCAGATTATCAATTTTTACATCGTCTTCAATCACCGTATCGGTCAATGCACCACGATCAATGGTGGTATTGGCACCGATTTCCACATCATGACCAATCATCACACGTCCGACCTGCGGAATTTTTTGCCAACCACTTGGTGTCGGTGCAAAGCCAAAACCATCCGAACCGATCACGGTTCCTGCATGAATGATGCAACGTTGGCCAATTTCACACCCGTGATAAACCGTCACATTGGGATAAATACGAGTTTGCGCGCCAATAGATACCTGCGCCCCAATGCGTACGCCCGATTCGATCACAACACCATCCCCCAACTGCGCATGTGCCTCTACCACCGCATACGCGCCGACATGAACGTTTTGTCCAAGCAGTGCAGAATCGGCAATCACTGCAGTCGGATGTATCTGCGATGTGGTTGGTGCTGAAGGTAAATAGCAGCGCTGCGCCACCATTGCAAACAATGCGTAGGGTTGGCGACAAACGACCAGCGTGGTTTGGGATCGATCAAAACCCTCCTGAGTTTTCAACCACTCATCATCTGCTTCTGTCAAAGCGATGACGCTAGCGCGGCACTGCAACAGCTGCTCACGCCACTTCGGATTGCTCAAAAAAGCGAAAGCATCCTTTCCCGCCAAATCCAGTGGAGCAACATGGGTGACGCAAACATCAGCCAAGGCCACGCCATCGGCCGGATAGACCTGCGCCTGAACCGCTAAAAACAAATCAGCCAGTGCTTGCGGTTGAACCAACACTGGCTTGAATGATGTATTCGTACTCATGTAGCTGACTTTCCAGCATAGGCCAACGCTCAAACGTGCGATGGCTTATGCCTTAATTGCTTATTTCAAACGCTCTAATACTCGTTGGGTCATATCGTATTGCGGTTTGATGTACACCGCCTCTTGCACCACCAGATCATAGCCATCTTTTTCTGCAATATCACGAATCGCGGCATTGGCATTTTTGAGCAAGTTTTGCAACAAGCTGCTTTGTGCTTGAGACAACTCTGTTTCAAAAGCAGTGCGCTCTGCATCAAACGCTTCTACTGCTTTGCCAATATCGGTTTCGCGTTGAGCGCGTTGCTCGTCCGTCAGTTTAGGAAAATCCTTTTCGTAATCCTGTTGCTTGGCACGAATGTCCGCTGCCTTTTTCTCCAAGCCACGCTCACGCGCTTTGAAGTTTTTATCCAGCGTCGCACGGGCGTTTTTGGCCGGCGCTGACTCGGCCAACAGTCGATCCAAACTGACATAGCCGACTTTGAAGTCTTGAGCAGTAGCCGAAAAAGATGGTAACGCTAAAGCCATTACCAAGCCCACAGCAACTTTTCGAGTTGTCCATTTATTCATCCACTTTGCAGCATTCATCATTTCACCTTTATCAATATACTCGCATCTATTCAATAGCCATCTATGACTGACATGATATCAGATTAGAACGAGGTACCAATCTGGAATTGGAAGCGTTGTTCCTCATCACCCTCTTTTTTCTTGATTGGAATCGCGTAACTGAATTTCAGAGGACCGATCGGCGACACCCACAGCACACCCAAACCCGCCGAATAACGCATGCCCTCACTACCAGCCACATAAGACGCGGATTTTTGATCCGCCCAAACACCGGCCGCATCGGCAAATACAAACATCCGCGCGGATTTGCTCTTAACCATGCCTGGGAATGGGAATTGCAGCTCTAAATTCGCAATGGCGCGTTTGTTACCACCCACATAGTTATAACCGGTCTGAGTGGAATCACTCGGATTTTTGTACTCGCGCGGACCAACGGTACTACTGTCATAACCACGCACCGAGCCCAAGCCACCGGCAAAGTAATTGCTATAGAACGGATAAGCCGAATTACCAATGCCTTTACCATAATCAAATTGGGTGTTGAATGCCAAAGTAAAGCGTTTGCTCAATGGTACAAACTGTTGATACTGGTAGGACAAGGTGTAATATTTCAAATCACCAAACGGCGCAACCACACCTAAAACCTTTTGATACTGACCACGACTTGGCATGATGGCTGAGTCACGGGTGTCGTAGCTCCAACCCAAAGTCAAACCATAGGTCATGAAGTGGTTTTTATTCTTACCATACTTGCTCATGAAATCCAAATAACCGACAGGGCTTTTGGCTTGATCCAGTTGAATCTTGTTGTACTCAGGATTAACCCCCAAATACAAACGATGACGCTCTGACACGGGAATACCATAGACCAAGTTCAAACCTGCCGTGGTATAAATCGTGTCGGACAAATCCAGCTTGGATAAATCGGTACGTT
>CAZCDD010000025.1:0-11410 GCA_964497405.1 uncultured Hydromonas sp.
TTTTTTATCAACCCTTGATGGAATGCTTGGGACATCCGCAGCGGTTTTGTGAGCGCTCGCGTCCGTGGGCGGGGTGGCAAACGAGTGCGGCGCAGGCGCGGCCTTTATTTTTAATCGGTTCGCCGTATAATCAGCAAGACCACGCAGTGGGTAATGGGCAAATGGTGGCTTTTATGGTGAACACACGAGCGGCGGTGGATGAGGTGTATGCGCTGGCGTTACGCTTGGGCGGCACTTGCGATGGAGAGCCGGGCTTGCGTCCCGAGTATCATGCGCATTATTACGGCGCGTATTTTCGCGATCTGGATGGTAATAAAATTTGTGTGGTTTGTCATGAGTAAAGATATTTCCCAAATTCGTAAGAGTTATGAACGTGCCGAGTTGTCGGAGGATGCGTCGCACGCCGATCCGATGGTGCAGTTTGAACAGTGGTTTAATGAGGCATTGCACAGTGAAATTCCTGAACCGAATGCGATGACGGTGGCGACGGTGGGGGCGGAGGGGCGTCCGAGTTCGCGCATTGTGCTGATCAAGGACTTTGATGCGCGTGGCATCGTGTGGTACACCAATTATCTGAGCCGCAAAGGACAAGAGCTGGCGGAGCATCCGTTCGCGGCCTTGCAATTTCACTGGGTGGAGTTGGAGCGCGTGGTGCGCATTGAGGGGCGCGTGGAGAAGGTGTCCGATGCGGAAAGCGATGCGTATTTCAACAGCCGTCCGCTGGACAGCCGAATCGGTGCGTGGGCGAGCCCGCAAAGCCAGCCGATTTCGGGGCGTGCGTGGTTGGTCGCGGAGGCGGCGAAATTCGGTGCGAAGTTTATGCTCAATCCGCCGCGTCCACCGCACTGGGGTGGCTATCGTTTGGTGCCGGATCGTTGGGAGTTTTGGCAGGGGCGCAAGAGTCGTTTGCACGATCGCCTGCGTTATCGTTTAGAAAACGGTGCCGAGGGTAGCCCAATATGGGTGCGCGATCGTTTGGCGCCGTGAGCGGAGGGAAATGGCATGGATGATTTGAAAAAACGTTTGTCTCCTCTGGCGTATCAGGTGACGCAGGAGAAGGGCACGGAGCGGCCGTTTACCAGCGATTTTGCCGAGAGCTGGCACGATGGTGCGTATCACTGCGTGGTCTGCGATGCGAAATTGTTTGAATCGACGCATCAGTTCAATGCGGGTTGTGGCTGGCCGAGTTTTGATGCGCCGGTAGCGGCGGAGGTGGTCGCGGAGCATCGTGATACCTCGCATGGCATGATCCGCACGGAGGTGGTGTGTGAGCATTGCGGTGCGCATCTGGGGCATGTGTTTCCCGATGGTCCGCCGCAGACCACGGGGCTGCGCTATTGTATCAATGGGGTGGCGTTGCGTTTTGCGCCCGAGTCCGATTGATCTTTAACCGATAAAACAAAAGCCACATCAATGATGTGGCCGTTTTTTTATGCGGTTATTACCGCGGTTGATTTTTGCCGTACAGTCGGGAACTGTTTATGCCGCCGCTTTTTGTTGCGCTTGCTGTTTTTGCAGCATGTGCAGAATGCGGATGCGATTTTGTGCCTGAGCTTGTAGGTTGCGTTGAACGAATCTGCGTTGCATTTTGTCCTCCTTTATGGTGTTGCAATATAGTTTTGTCGGATTTTTTGTTGATCTGACGCGCACAGATTACACAGATGATATGACATCTTTGTGAAGTATTAAGGGACGAGGGGTGTTTTTGGTTGACAGAGTGTCAATTAGGTGTTCAAAAACGGCTGAAACATACTTTATTTCAGACTATTGATGAGCCTCTCTGGCCTTGCCCCTCTACCGTAGAGGGGTAAGCCGAGAGTTTGGTGGCAAGCTGCCACTGACTGAGTCTTTGATGATTAAGTGTTGTTTGCGTTATTTAGCGGATGGCTTGCACGCATTCGCGTACCAACTCAGGGCCGCGATAGACAAGGCCGCTGTACACCTGTACGAGCTGCGCGCCGGCGTCGATTTTTTCTTTGGCATCTGAGCCGTTCAGTATGCCGCCCACACCGATGATGGGGACTTCGTCGTTCAATAGGTGTTTCAGTGCGCGCACCACGGCGGTGGATTTGTCGCGTACGGGAGCGCCGGATAAGCCGCCCGTTTCGTTACCGTGGGGTAAATGCTCGGTGCTGCTTTTGTCCAGTGTGGTATTGGTGGCGATCACGGCGTCAAATCGGTGCAGTTTGAGTAAATCGGCGATGGCGTGGATTTGACTGTCATCCAGATCAGGCGCGATTTTCAGAGTCATCGGCACGTAGCGACCATGCGCGTCGGCCAACTCTCCTTGACGCGCTTTGAGCGCACGCAGCAGCTGGTCAAGTGCATCCTCTTGCTGTAAATCGCGCAGATTTTTGGTATTCGGTGAAGAGATATTGACGGTGATGTAGCTGGCGTGAGGGTAAACGCTGGTCAGTGCTGAGAGGTAGTCATCGGTGGCGTTTTCGATCGGTGTGACGGCGTTTTTACCAATATTGATGCCGAGAATACCGCCATTTTTGACGAACTGGCTGCGTGCGACGTTGGCAAGCAGGGCGTTGACACCTTGGTTATTAAAGCCCATGCGGTTGATAATCGCTTGCTTTTCGGGAATGCGAAACAGGCGCGGTTTCGGATTGCCCTCCTGCGGGCGCGGGGTGATGGTGCCAATTTCGATAAAGCCAAAGCCCATCGTGGCGAGCACGTCGATGTGTTCACCATTTTTGTCCAAACCGGCGGCCAGACCGACGCGATTCGGAAAGGTCAAACCCATGAGCTGATACGGCTGTGCGCTGACTTGAGTTTTTGGCATTAGGCCGAGTTTGTGGGCTGCGTGAGCAGCTTTGAATGAAAAATGGTGCGCGCGTTCGGCATCCATGCAAAACAAAATCTGACGGAGTAGGTGATAAGACATGATGGATGGATTAGAGGGTTAAATCGCAGGGTTCGGCGTGGGTTCACTAAAGGGAATCCATGCGCCGTTAATCAAAAATTCGGCGGGTTGAAATTGTTGTTTATAGTGCATTTTAGCACTGCCTTGGATCCAATAGCCCAAATAAATGTATTTTAATCCGATTTGGCGGGCAATTTGAATTTGCCACAGTATGCCGTAGGTACCCAAACCGGCAAACGCGGCACTCGGGTCGTAAAAGGTGTACATGGCGGATAAACCCTGTGAGGTCTGGTCGATGACGCTGACCATGCGTAATATGCCTTCTGGGTCGCGAAACTCGGCCAGTAGGGTGGTGATGGCGCTGCGTAGGAAAAATTGTTGGTATTGCGTTTCGGAATCATCCGCCATCGCGCCATCGGCGTGGCGCGCATCGATGTAACGGCGATACAGCGCAAAGTGCTCTTCTGAGAAGTTTAAATCCACGATGCGGGCGGTCAAATGTGACCATTTTTTTAGGCAGCGGCGTTGGCTGCGGTTGGGACTGAATGCGTCCACCAAAATGCGGTAGGATTGGCAGGCACGGCAATTCGGGCATTGCGGTCGGTACACATACAGCCCGCTGCGGCGAAACCCCAGATCCAGCAGTTGGCCATAGTTACCGTCATTGATGCGGTCTATGGGCGCGACCATCTGCGACGAGGCGGTGCGATCCGGCAGGTAGTTGCACGGATATTCGTCGGTACGATAGAGCTGCAGTTGGGTTAATTGCTGGTGTTCGGTTTTCATGGGATTGCGCCAGTTTGCATACCGAAGTAGTTTAGCAGATTATCGTGTGCGCATAATGCCGCCCAGTCGATTGGTTCGGCGGTCATGAGTTGCGCGCTGCCGTTGAAGAACCGCTCGCGTGCCATCGGTCGTGCGCCCAAACTCGCCAGATGCGTCGTGACCTGTTGGCAATCAATCCATTGGCCACCATGCTCGCGCAAACACTTTATCCAGCAGGCGAGCGCGACTTTGGAGCCATCGGTCACATGGGTGAACATGGATTCGCCGAAAAACATTTTGCCAATCAGCACGCCGTATAAACCGGCGATGAGCTGATCGTGTTGCCAGAGTTCAACACTCACGGCGCGCTGACGCCGATGTAGCTCAACATAGGCGTTTTTCAAAGCAGTGTGTATCCATGTGCCGTCTTGTCCAACTCGCGCGGTTTCGGCGCAGGCGCTGATGATGCGCTCAAAGCAGTGATTGAGTGTGACGCGGTAGCCCAGCTCGGGCTGGCGCGCCCATTGTCTCAGGCGTTTGTGCAGAGAATTTGATATTTTGAAATCATCCAAAGCCAGCACCATGCGCGGCTCGGGGCTGTGCCAGAGTATCGGTTCATCGGCGTTGTACCACGGGAATAAGCCGCGCTGATACGCCGTTTCCACCCAATCGGCATCAATGGCGAAGCCAACGGCATAGATGCTGTCCAAATGCGGTGCGCCACCGTTGATTTGCGCATGCGTGGGCAAATCGGCGGGTTGGTGCACGAGGGTGAACGGATGCTCGCTGTTCATGGTGCGGGCATTAGCGACGATGATCGTCCGGTTTCGGCTGGATCAGGCTGTGGCGCGTGCTGAATACGCCGCGTTGCATGTCCTCTATCCATACGCGCAAGGTTAATCGCGTGCTGGCAAATACAATTTCCGACCACGGCGGTAATTCATCCGGCGCAAATAGTCGTGACTCCAAGGTTTCGTCACCGCTGCCAAATTCAGGTGCCGGCAGTTCGGCGCGAAAGAAAAAATGCGTTTGTCCTATGTGCGGGATGTCTACGATGTGGTACACCGGCTCTATCAGGCGCACGCGGGCGCATGCCTCCTCCACCGTTTCGCGTGCAGCACCTTCGCTCAGGCTCTCTCCGCATTCCATGAACCCTGCCGGTAGTGTCCACATACCGTAGCCCGGCTCGATCGCGCGGCGGCACAGCAGGATTTTTCCTTCAAACACGGGAATCGTGCCGACCACCATTTTCGGATTGTCGTAGTGAACAAAGCCACATTGCGGGCACACGGCGCGCACGCGAGAGTCGTCATCCGGAATGCGGTGTTCTACGGTATGGCCGCATTGGCTGCAAAAGCGCGTCGTGGGGGTGAGGGAAGGATGGGTAGAGTCGCTCATACGTGGGGGAGTTGTGTTGCTGAATTGATATTGTGCCATAGACGGGGAGCCTATTTGGCGTAAAAGTCAAAAACGCACAGTTGAAACTGTGCGTTTTGAGTTTGAGCCTCGCTGGAATCAGCGATCGAGCATCCATTTGAGTACGGCTTCGATGTCCTTTTGCGGCATATCGGGGTGTGCCTGCATCGGCGTGGTACCCCAGACGCCAACCGAGCCACTGCGCACACGATCCACCAGACGGCTCATGGCGCCGGGATCGCCTTTGTATTTTTGTGCCATATCGCGAATGGACGGGCCGATGACTTTTTTGTCCAAAACGTGGCACTCCAAACATTTGTACTGTTTGGCAATTTGCGGGCTGGCCAGCGCGATTTGAGCCGAGCCCATGCCCAAGGCAATGCAGGCAGATATTAATAAGGGTTTGAGCATTTTCATCGTGTGATCCTTTGCGTTCAGTCGAGCCGTGCTCGATTCATACTGCCATAATACCTGAAGTGTCAAAAAGTTGACGGCATTTCCTTTATGTCGCTCATTCAGCCAGAATCAGATTTATTGGCTCAGAACCCAGCGGGTCAACTCTTCCAAATCGGCGTCGCTCATGGTGCGATTGGCGGGCATTTTTTCCCAGAAATAGTAGTAGGTAATGCCGTTGCGAATCGGGTTTTGAATGCGGCCGGCGGCATCGCTGCGGCCACGATAGGCATTGCTGATGTATTGAAAGGAAGGGCCTTTTTTGTCTTTGCTGACATCGTGGCATTTAAAGCAGTCATTGGCTTTGGCGATTTGATAGCCATCTGCGTGGGTTAATGGAGCAAAAGCCAAGAGGCTCAGGCTCAATAGGCCGCCGGTTAAAATTCGCTTCATAATAAATCCTTAAATATTCGGTAAAAAGTGCGCCCATGTGCGCTGTGATGGCTCGGGGTCATTTAGTGAGCAATGAGGGACTCAATCACAGTCAGATCGCAGTATTGCGCTAAATGCCTGAAAAAACCAGACGACATCGGTACAATGTGGGACGGCATTTTACCGCAAGGGCGTGATAAACGCATGATGTGGTCAACAATATGTGTGTTTCAAGCGTGGACACTGCGCATGCAGTGGCGCTCGAACGGATGAATAAATGATAAGGATGGCTATGGCTTTGATTCACCCGCAGTTTGATCCAGTGGCTTTTTCCATTGGCGGCGAAGGCGGCTGGCCGGTACATTGGTACGGGCTGACGTATTTGGCGGCTTTTTTGATGTTTTTGCTGGTGGGTAAATACCGTGCGAAAAAAATGCCTTTGCTTGGCTTTAAACCGATTGAGCTGGATGACATCTTATTTTATGGTGTTTTGGGCGTGATACTCGGTGGTCGTTTGGGCTATGTGCTGTTTTACAAGCCGGCTGAGTTTTTGGCCAATCCGGGCGATATTTTGAAGGTTTGGCAGGGCGGTATGTCTTTCCACGGCGGTTTTTTGGGTGTGCTGGTGGCCATGATCTGGTACGCACGCAAAACCGGTCGCAATTTTTGGGAAGTAACGGATTTTATCGCACCATTGGTGCCGCTCGGTTTGGCGGCGGGGCGTTTGGGGAATTTTATCAACGGTGAATTGTGGGGGCGCGTATCGGGTGCGAACTATCCGTGGCTGATGCTGTTCCCGCAGGCGAATGAGGCCGATGTGCTGTATGTGACCGCGCATCCAGAAAGTGCGTCGTTATTGCAGCAGGTGGGTGAGTATTTGATGTTGCCACGCCATCCTTCGCAGATTTATCAATTGTTCGGTGAAGGCTTGTTGCTGTTTGTCATCGTTTGGCTGTACGCGCGCAAAATGCGTCCGGTGATGGCGGTGTCGGCGGTATTTTTGATCGGTTACGGCGTATTGCGCTTTCTGGCGGAATTTGCGCGCGAGCCGGATGATTTCTTGGGCTTGTTTGCTGGGTTTTCGATGGGGCAATTGCTGTCCTTGCCTATGATTCTGGCGGGGGTGGTGTTGCTCTGGTGGGCTTATCAGCGCCAAAAACAGTCGCCTCAATCGACTGTTTGAATCGGCAGCTTAATCGACTGCCCATACATGAGGTTGCATACATGGCAAAAACAGGGTTGCGTTTGAACGGTTTGGCATGGGGCGTAGCATTGGCTGCGCTGGGTTTGAGCGGTTGTGATCCCATGCACACCGCGGATGAGCAGCCGCGCTTGATTGCGCCGGATGCGGCGTTCGCCAAAATGATTCAAAGTACGCATCGCTTGAACAATGCCGATGCCCATGCTTGGGTGACGGATGTGCTGGGTAGCTTGGACACCGTGGGCATGGTGCGTACCAACGAATCGGCCTGCGCGGTGATGGCGGTGATTGAGCAGGAAAGTGGCTATAAAGAAGACCCCGCTGTGCCCGGTTTGAGCACGCTTTTGGCCAATAAAATCAAGAAGATGGAAGAAAACCTTGCGGTTAGATTGGCGCTGGAAGTGCGTTTGAACCAGCCGATGAACAATGGCAAAACCTTCCGTCAAGGCATAGGTTTGGTAAAAACCGAACGCGATCTGGCGAATTGGTACTCCGAATTCACCGCATCGAAATACCTTGGGCCGATACTCGATCAGTTTGGCAAGGGCGTGGACGATGTGGTCGGCACGGTGGGCTCGATGCAGGTGTCGATCGATTACGCGCGTCGCGTGGCGGCACAGCTCGGACAATCGAGCCTGAATATGCGCGAAACCCTGTACACGCGCAAAGGCGGCGTGCTGTTTGGCACGGCGCATTTGTTCTACTACCCGACGCATTACGAGCAGATGATTTACCGCTTTGCCGATTACAACGCGGGGCACTATGCCAGCCGCAATGCGGGTTTTCAGGCGATGGTGGCTAAGTTGTCGGGCAAGCCTCTGAGCGCGGATGGTGATTTGATCGCGCATAACGCGACTCAGCCGAATACCGCTTCGCAAACCCAAGCCGCATTGCAACAACTGTTCGCCCAAAAAGCACCGAATATCAGTGCGCAGACCATAGCACAGGATTTGGCGCTGGAAAAAAGCTTGGAATTTGAGCAAAGCACCACGTATCTCACGCTAACCCAACTGTATCGCCAGAAATACGGCGCGCTGATTACCGAGCAGATTCCGCGCATCAGCCTGAAAAGCGAAAAAATCACCCGCAACCTGACGACTGAATGGTATGCCAACTCGGTTAATCGCCGTTACCAACAATGCTTGGCGAGCGCGCAGCGCGCGACTTAAACTGAGCCTACTGATCATTGACGAGAATCACCATGTTAACTGTATTATCCCCTGCAAAAAGTTTAGATTTTGAGACAGCGACACCGGCGAATGTCGCCAAGCTCGCCACGCAACCACAATGGGTCGCACAAGCCCAACAGTTGAACCAATTATTGCGCCAGCTCGATGTACCGCAATTGGCGCAGCTCATGTCGATTTCAGACAAATTGGCGACGCTGAACGTGGCGCGTAACGCCGAATGGTCCGAGACCTTTACTTTGGACAATGCCAAACCCGCGATCCTCGCGTTTGACGGCGATGTGTACGATGGCTTTGCGGCAAAAAGTATGAGTGTGGCTGAGCTGAAACAGGCGCAGGCGCGGATTCGGATTTTGTCCGGTTTGTACGGTATTTTGCGACCGCTGGATTTGCTGCAAGCCTACCGCTTGGAAATGGGTACGGCGCTGACCAATCCCAAAGGCAAGGATTTATACGCGTTTTGGGGCGAACAATTGGCGGAGCAGATTAATGCAGAATTGGCCACGCACAAGCACAAAGTGCTGATCAATCTCGCGTCGGACGAATATTTCAAAGCGCTGCCGCTCAAGGCCTTGGACGCGCCCGTGGTCGCACCGGTCTTTAAAGACCAAAAGAGCGGCGCGTACAAAATCATCAGCTTTTTTGCCAAACGTGCGCGCGGTACGATGGCGCGCTACATCGTGCAAAATCAGGTAGATACAGCCGATGCACTCAAACAGTTCAACGAGGACGGCTACTATTTCGTCGAGGAAGCCACGGCGAAAAACGGCGTGCATCAACTGATTTTTCACCGCGATGCGTGAGCGTTAGGTCGTGGTCAGGGCAGGTGCTGCGCTGGGGACGGCGTTGGGCCACGCGGTTAATTTAAATGCATGGGCTGCGGTTTCGATTTTGAAGTGACCGATTTGCGCGGATGCGATGCGGTTGCGTAATGAACTGTGATGCAAGACGCCGTCACGCCAAAAATGCAGTGAAACCTCGGCGTTGCGTGGCTGCTGCGCCAAGCATTCATCCGGTTTTTGATCCAGTTTAAAGTGATTCAACGCCACCAGTACATCCTGTGGCGCCAAGCCCGCTTGCTCCGCGATGCTGCCCGACAATACCCGCTCAATCAGCCATCCATCCGGCGTTCGCTTGACCGCAGCGCCCAGCTCCGCGACCGTGGCGGGCGTGTATTTCAGATGCAAACCTTGTGTCAGCAACAGCAAATTCAGTGGCAACGGACGCGTGGTGAATAAGGTAATGTACAGCAAATCATGCGCCGAACTTCCGGCAAAATGCTCAATGGCGGCCTGAATGTCTTGCAAAGTCACGCCGCGCGGCGTGGGACTGTGATAAAAATCTCGCCCAAAGTCCTGCCACAGTTGACGCATCACATCGTCCAAGCTGAAACGATCGCCGCTGTTGTCGCGGATAAACAAGTCCATGCACAAGGCAACCAATGAGCCTTTGACGTAGTAATTGGTGTTCGCGTTGACCGAGTTTTCCGTTGGTTGATAGTATTTCGTCCATGCATAAAAGCCGGCTTCGGTTACGGTTTGCCGTTGCTGCGCGCGATGCCGAAAGACATTGTCAATATTGCGGTTGAGGATGTCGGTGTATTGGCTGTGTTTTAAAATCCCCGCGCGGTACAGCATCAGATCATCGTAGTAGTTGGTCACGCCTTCAAAAAACCACAGCAGCGAGGTGTCGGCCGGCCGAGTCAAATCGTAGGGTACGAAATTTGCCGGCTTGATGCGTTTGACGTTCCAGCTATGGAAATACTCATGGCTGATCAAACCGAGCAAATCGGTATAAGCAGAGTGCCGCTCGCGCGCGTCTGCGGCGATGGGTAGGCTGTCGCGTGAACACAGCAGCGCCGTGCTGTCGCGGTGTTCCAAACCACCATAGCCCGAATCGCGCACATCCAGCAAAAATAAATACGATGTAAATGGTGCACATGCACCGTTTGCTGCATGATCGTTGGTAGCGATGGACGGTTCAAAAAGGCGCAATTGTTCGGCGCAGATGGCTTGCGTGTCATCCATCAATTGCTGCGCGTTCAGATTTTGAAACGCACCGGAAAGTGCGATTGCGTGGGGTACGCCACAGACCTCAAAGTCCAACCAGTGCAATCGACCCATGCGCACAGGACGGTCAGCCAATTCGTCATAATTGGCCGCACTGTACTCGCCAAAGCCTCGCGCTGCGGTTGATTCGGCGCGGGTCAACTGCGTCGCCACCTGCCATTGTGCGGTATGAGGTGGCGGATTGAGGGTCAGTGTGTGTTTTTGCTCGGCGTACTCGGCGATGCTCAGGCACAGCGATGTGGCGTTGAAAAACCCCGTATCCGTGTTCAGAAATGCCGTGCGTACCGACGGATCGTGCGCGAATACCTCATATTCCACGGTTAACTGCTGAGAAAACCCCGAACTTTGCCAACTGTGCTGGTTCAGCGGCGACAGCACGGCGACTTGCCCATCGGCGTGGTAGGCGCGTATGGACACGATGTGCCGCGCAAAATCACGTACCATATAGCTGCCTGCAATCCAATTGGGTAATACCAAGGTCACACCTGCGGGGTGGGAGCCGCTGATGCGCAATTGCACATGAAAGCAGTGTTGATGCGGCTGAGGCGTGATGGTGTAGTGCAGGGCAGCGGAGTTCATAAATACGGGATGTAGTTAAAAGTAGACAATGTTTCGCATTGTGTCATAAACCCTTGGTCTGTGCAGCTCAATCCCAAATATGAGCAAACTCAATTCATTTGCATGAGATCATCGGTTAAAATGCACGATAGGATGATTCAACCCAATGGCTAATGACCATTCACTGCACAAAGGAGCACTATGGACTACCAAAACATCATCGTCGAGCATCTCGATACCGTAGGACGCATCACGCTTAATCGACCGCAGCAGCTCAATGCGCTCAATGATGCCCTGATGGATGAGTTGGCGCAGGCATTATTGAGCTTTGAAGCCGACGCGGGCATCGGTGCAATCATCATTACCGGCAGTGAAAAAGCCTTTGCCGCAGGGGCGGACATCAAGGCGATGGCGCAATTGGACTTTGAAACCGCCTATGCGGGCAACTTTATTTCGCGCAACTGGGATCAGGTGGCGCGTATGCGCAAGCCGATTATCGCGGCGGTATCGGGCTTTG
>CAZCDD010000026.1:0-11334 GCA_964497405.1 uncultured Hydromonas sp.
GGATGTGGGTGAGGATGACGTAGTCAACGGCGGTTTCGTCCAGTCCGACTTTTTTCAATGCGGCGAGGGCGTTTGGCACGGAGTCGTTGCTGCCGGTGTCAACGAATGCGGCGCGGCCATGCTCCACGATGAGGTAGATGGCAGCCAGCTCGGGGCGCACATAGCCTGAGTCAAAACCATATACGCCGTTGCCGTAGTCATTCCAATTAAACATGCTGTCTCCTTTAGGATGGTTTTTAATGTTGTGGGATGGATTGTACCGGGTCTATTTTGACAACTGCCTTACCAAGACGGTGGTTTATGCCTCTTCTGAGTCGGCGATGTCGGTTTCATCGCTTTCGTCTTCGTCGTCCTGAGCTTGGTTTTCTAACACGGATTTGATGTATTGGAATAGTTCGCGGAATGATTTAGGCGGTTTGGCCTGCTCGGCTTCTTTGCGGGTGTTGCGCACCAGCGTGCGCAGCTCTTGCGCGGAGGCGTGTGGGTAATCGGCCAAAAACTGGGTGATGATTTCGTCTTTGGCAATCATGTCGTTGCGATAGCGCTCGATGCGGTGCAACAGCGCAGTGGCAGCGGTGGACGAGCCTCGGATTTGCTCCAGCTTTTCGCGGATGGGTTCGATGTCTTCTTTGCGCATGATTTTGCCGATGAATTGCATCTGGCGACGGCGCGCTTCGTGCGCGCTCAGTCGTTTGTATTCTTTGATCGCGTCAAGCAGGTCTTCGGACATCGGGATTTTATTCAATGCCTCTTTGGACAATTCGACCAGCTCTTCGCCGATGTCTTGCAACTCGTGCATTTGTTGCTTGCGTTTGGTTTTGCTGATTTTGTCTGCGGCGCGTGAGCCGTCAACGACGTAAAAAGTTTCTGACATGGTTTCACCGTGTGTTGTATGGTGCGGCATCGTGCAAATCGCGCCTAAAAGCGGTATGATGCGGGCACATTTATTCAAATTCAGACATAAAGTAGATAGGAATCGTTTTTCATGTCCGTCAGCTTCGATTATACACGCAACGACTTTGAAGCCGTTGTTCATCACACATTGAGTTCCGCAAAAAGTCTCGGCGCGCGTGCCTGCGCGGTGGAGATTTCCGAGTCCAACGGCCTGTCGGTCTGCTCGCGCAATGGCGCGGTGGAGACGATTGAGCACAATCGCGATAAATCCTTGTCCGTTTCGGTTTATGTGGGCAAGCAACGCGGCTTTGCCAGCACTTCGGATTTTTCGGAGCCTGCGATTGCCAGTACCGTTCAGGCGGCGTATGACATCGCGCGCTATACGGCAGCCGATCCGTGCGCGGGTTTGCCAGAGAAAAAGTATCTGTATCAGCCGAAAAAGAGTCATCAGGATTTGGATTTATACCATCCGTGGGATTTGAGCACGGAGCAGGCCGTTGCTTTGACTTTGCAAGCGGAACAGGCCGCGTTTGACACCTGCCAATACATTAAAAACTCGGATGGTGCATCTGTTTCGACCCATCAGGGGCATTTTGTTTCGGCGGCGAGCAATGGCTTTATGGGGGGGTATGCGTATTCGCGCCATTCGGTAAGCTGTGTGCCGATTGCGCAAAAGGGCAAACACATGGAGCGCGACGTTTGGTATGCCTCGGTGCGCGATCCGAGCAAACTCGCGGATGTGCGCGACATCGGCGCGTATGCGGCGCATCGTGCGGCGGCGCGTTTGGGCGCGCGTAAAATTAGCTCGCGCTCGTGTCCGGTGTTGTTCGAGGCGCCATTGGCGGCGGGTTTGCTGGGGAATTTTGCGCAGGCCATCAGCGGCGGTGCTTTGTACCGTAAAACCACGTTTTTATTGGATGCGTTGGGTCAACGGATTTTTCCAAAGCACATTCAGATTGTTGACGATCCATTTGTCACGCAGGGCATGGGCAGCAGTTATTTCGATGATGAGGGCGTGGCGTGCCAACGGCGAGCGCTGGTTGATGGCGGTCGCTTGAGCGGATATTTGCTATCCATGTACACAGCGCGTAAACTGAATATGCAGCCAACGGGTAACGCCAGCGGTTCGCACAATTTGCGCCTGAGCAGCTCAAAAACCAAGAAATCGGATGACTTTACGGCCATGCTGCGCAAAATGGGCACGGGTTTACTGGTGACTGAGTTGCTCGGTAGCGGTGTGAACTATGTGACCGGCGATTACTCGCGCGGCGCAAGTGGCTTTTGGGTTGAAAATGGGGTGATTGTCCATCCGGTTGAGGAAATCACCATTGCGGGCAATTTGAAAGATATGTTCCGTCAAATCGTGGCGGTGGGCGCGGATGAAATCGTGCGCGGCACCAAACAAACTGGCTCGATTTTGATTGAGAATATGACCATAGCGGGTTAGTGTAAATCAATAGGAGTGCATCATGGATAAGAGCATCGGACGTGGTTTGGCGATTTTAGGGGTATTGCTGGCGCTGGGCATGTCGCTGGGTGCATTTATCTTGGGTGTGCAGGCGAAAAACATCGGCTCGACCAAGCAGACCATCACCGTTAAAGGCGTGGCAGAAAAGCCGATAGATTCGACCTCTGCTGAATGGCAAATTGCGATCAATACGCGTGCCGATACTTTTTCTGATGCGTTAAATCAGTTAAAAACGGAAAAGCCGGCGATGCAAAATTTCCTCAAACAATTTGGCTTTGAGGGCGATAGCCTCGCCTTTGATGCAGAAAGTGTCACTCCGAACATGGTCGATGAGCGCGATGACCGTGGTTACAGCGTGTCGGTGCAGCGCGGCTTTAATGCCTCGCAAACCCTGCACATCAAAACCGATGATCTGGCAAAAATTCAGCAAGCGCGCGCGAAAATCATCGAATACCAAGCGCAGGGACATCAGTTGGATGTGTCCGATGTGGAGTTTTTGGTAGGCAATCTGGATGACATCAAGCTCGCACTGATCGGCGAAGCGACGAAAAACGCTAAAACCCGCGCCCAAGAGTTTGCTAAAAATGGCGATGCCAAAGTTGGCACGATGCGCTCCGCCTCACAAGGCACATTCGACATCCTTCCGGCCAATGGCAGTGCCGAAGACAGCATCGGCGGCGTGTACGATAAAAGCACGGTCAAGAAAATCGCGCGCGTGGTCGTGACCATTGAGTACAACACCAATCCGTAATCTGACCGCAACACCCCTCCATGTACGAGCATAAAAACCAAACGGTTATTTCCAAACACCAGTTTAATCAGCGGATGCTCAAACATCTGCTGGTGGTGTGGGCGCTGCTGGTTTTTTCACTGGCAATCGGGATGATCGGTTACAAAGTATTTGAAGGCTTTTCTTGGATCGATGGCTTTCTCAATTCAGCCATGCTGCTCGGTGGCATGGGGCCAGTCAATGCACCACAAACCGATGCAGGCAAACTATTTGCGGGGATGTATGCGCTGTACGCCGGTTTGGTCTTTATCTTCGCGGCGGGGCTGATCTTCACGCCGATGGCGCATCGGGTGCTGCACCAGTTTCACTGGGATGAAGACGATAAAGATGAGTGATTAAATCAGCCAAGCATTGACCAGCAGCATATACAGCGCCACGCCGCCGAATAAACTCAGCAGATAGTTCTTAAACGCTACCTGCAAAATGGCGGTCAGTGCAATGCCAAATAGCGCAAACTGAATCTGAGAAAAATGCTGCGCTTTGTAGGCATCCGATGCATACACCACCAGAATCAGCATCATAATCAGCGGAAAGCGATTTTTGATGTACGCCACAAAGGGATGAGCATTCAGCCAATCCTTGAGGAAAAACGGCAGGGCGCGCAAGCCCCACGTCACCAAGCCCATGGTCGCAATCATAGAGGCAATATACACGCCGCTCACTTCGGGGTTCATCGCGTTCATGCATATACCTCAGCTTTCGGCTGACGAGCGTAATCGAGCATCAATAGAATCAAGGCGATGCCGCTGGCTGTGAGCAAAAAGTAATTGGGCGCAAGCCACGTTGCGATCAAGCAGGCCAAAACGCCCATCGCGACGGTTTTCGTCTCATGATTGGCGCGGATTTGCTCGACCAATAAAATCACAAACAAGGCGGTGAGTGAAAACTCAATGCCCTTGATTGGTGGCAAAGAGGTGGCGAGCAGCGCACCGATGGCCGTACCCGCGATCCAATAGGACTGATTCAGCGCGACGATGGGCAGTGCATTGCTCGGATTGGCGACTTTGGAGCTGGTCAACAGTGAATAGGTCTCGTCGGTAATGCCAAAGATGAAATACAAGCGCTTCGCCCAAGTATGCGGCAGAAAATCAAATAGCGACAGACCGTAAAACACATGGCGCAGGTTGATTAAAAACGTTGCAATCGCCGTGTCCAATAGCGACGCATGATTGACCAGCAAACCCACAGCCATGAACTGTGCCGCCCCCGCAAAAACAAAAATACTGAAAATAATCGGGATGTACCACGCGATGCCCTGCGAGACCATGAGAAAACCAAAGGTGATGCCTAAGGGAATGTAGCCGAGCAAAACAGGGAGGGTGATGGAAAATAGAGAGGGACGGGACATAAAAGCGAAAAAGTGAACGAGGCGCAACATTTCAAAGAGTTGCGATTGTACTTGAAAATTAAGGTTTGTATAATCAAGTAGTAGTGGATGTACTTCGAGTGTTTGGTTCAAACTGATAAAAGGAGCGTTCTGATGAATTGGTATCTGGCAGTTTTGAAAAAATATGCAACATTTTCTGGGCGGGCAACACGTTCGGAGTATTGGTATTTCGGCTTGATTAGTGCTGTGATCACGCTGGTATTGATCTTGTTGGATAAAGTCATGGGCACCTACAATACAGAATCCAGTATGGGTGCACTGAGCGGTTTATACTCTCTGGGGGTGATGCTGCCCTCTTTGGCAGTCACGGTGCGTCGTTTACACGATACCGACCGCAGTGGGTGGTGGCTATTGCTGGCTTTTGTTCCTTTGATTGGGGCGCTGGTTTTATTGTATTTCACGGTACAGGACAGTCAGCCGATCACCAATCAATATGGTGAGAACCCCAAAGCGCTTCCTGCGCTGGGTAATGGCATGGTTTAAGCGGGTATAAGATTGAGGCGGAATGAAGTTGATTCCGCTTTTTTGTTTTTTTGCAATAGGAATGGTTCATTATGTTTTTTAGTACTTCGGATAACGCTGCACTGGATAATTACCGCTTACTGGTTGGAGGCGTGACGCCACGCCCGATCGCGTGGATCAGCACGCGGTCCGCGCAAGGCGTGAATAACCTCGCGCCGTATTCCTTTTTCAGCGTAGCCAGCTGTAATCCGCCGGTACTGATGTTCACGCAGTTACAACCGAAAGAAGGGGGTAACAAAGACACGCTGAACAATCTGCTGGCTACGAAAGAATGCGTAGTTAACGTGGTGCATGCCGATGCGGCAGAGCTAATGAATCAAACCTGCGCAGCCTTGCCCAGTACACAAAGTGAATTTGAATTTGCCGGTGTGTCGGCCTGCGCGAGTGTATCGGTCAAGCCCTTATCCGTCGCCGATGCGCCGGTGCGCTATGAATGCCGTTTGCGCGAAGTGCTCAATCTCAGCTCGGTACCGGCGGGCGGTACGGTGGTGTTACTGGATGTGCTGTCGATTTATGTGCGCGATGATTTACTCAACGAAGAGGGCGCGATCAAACAAGGCATGCTGGGCTCGGTCGGTAAAATGGGCGGTGATTGGTATGCGAAAACCACGGATTTATTTGAGCTCAAGCGTCCGTAGCAGAGATACGATTGTCCAAAACGTATTAAGAAATCTTGAATAAGAACCTCGTCATTCCCGCGCAAGCGGGAGTCCATCGTTTGAGTCAATCATTCTGTGGTTACAACTGGATTCCCGCTTGCGCGGGAATGACGGTATATTTTTTGAATTTGATCTGAGGCAGTAGCTTGGCTCGTCGTTTGAGTGCGTTCTGGTATTTTTAAAGTACGTCGTTTATTGAATGCGCTGAACATATTCACTCGCCATGGTAATGCCCAGTAAAATCAATAATGCCAGCCATGCCAACCCTCGTTGTCGAGGTGTACTTTGGTAATTGTAATAAAACGTTTTGCGTGCCTCATATTCAGCCAGACCGCGTGCGCGCAGGCTCATGGCGCCGCGTGTGGCGTGGCGCAGGGCGAAAATTAAAATCGGTAGCCACTGCAAAAATCGCTCGCGCCAGCTCAATCCGCGCAATTTGGCGCTGAGCATGATGCGTTTAATCTCTGCACGCATTAAGCCAATCGCGCCGAAGCCCAGTTGCAGCGCGTAGGCGACGTTCATACTGAGCCAGCCGCGTTGCAATGCGGTGCTGACCACGTCGCGCAGATTGAGCATCGAGCCGGAGAGCAGTGCGACCCAAGTCATGGTGGTGACGCGCAGTAAAATTTGATTGGCTTTTTGTACGGTGTCATCGCTGTGTTCGGCGACAAAAATAATATTCCATAGCCATATTGACCACGACAGCAGCAGCGCCAAACCCAAACGAATCCAGATATCGCGCCAGCGCATCCCTTGAATTTTGGCCAGCAGCATCATCGCCAACGACCATGCGACCACGGTGTGCCACGCAACCGGAAAAGCCACGCCGATGAAAAACAGCATGATGAGAACGAGCGTATGCGCGTCGTGCAAAGGGCGGGTGCGAATCGGTGCGTCGCTCTGGGTGTGCAGCGGATTCATGCGGCTACCTCAGCGCTGGGCGTAACGATGAACTGATGATCACGGATTTCCCAAATTTGATCGGCGATGGCTTGCTGCAACTGCGCATCGTGGGTGATGACGATGAGGGCGTGGCCGGCGGCTTTGAAGGAGCGGATGAGCTGGGCGATGCGTTCGGCGTTCAGCGCGTCTTGACCAAACGTCGGCTCATCCAACACGATCAGCGCGCGTTGCAAAAAGATCGGGAACAACAGTGTCAAGCGGCGCTTTTGTCCTTCGGAGAGCTGATGTGGTGAGTACTCTGCGCTGCCGGCCAAACCGAAATGCGCCAATGTGTTGTCTATATCCTTCACGCCCAATTGCGTCAATTCCTCGCGCACGGTATCGAAGAAAAAATGGCTGTCGGGATGCTGGAACACATACATCATCTGCTCGCGCGGTTTGATGATCTGTGCGGGCGCATCGGCTGAGGCCTGATAGCGCAGCGTGCATTGGCCCGCCAGCGCTTGGGTCATGCCGGCTAAGGTATTGAGCAGCGTGGATTTGCCCGAGCCATTTTCGCCACACAGCACGGCACATTCGCCGGAGTGCAGCGTCGCGTTGGCGGTGAACAGCGGATGCTTTTTGTCATAGCCGACGCTCAGTTGCGCCAATGACAAGCTGACTTGCGCCGACAGCGGGGGTGGCGTTTGCGTTAAGGGTGATTGCGCACGCAGTTGTTGCAAGGCGTGCATGGTGTCGTGCAGCCAGCTTTCGGGGGTGCGTTGGCTCAATTGACCTTGAGCATCAATGTGCCAGCAGGTATCGGCGTATTCGGCGACTTGGATGTGGTGATCGACCAACAAAATGCAGACGTGTTGTTTGAGCTCATTCAACAATTGATACAACTCGGTGCGAATGTGTTCATCGAGAAAAGCCGTCGGCTCGTCCAGCAGCAGTACTTTGGGCTCGGTGGCGAGCATGGAGGCGAGCAGCAGCCGCTGCGCTTGTCCGTGCGAGAGCTGCGCGGTCGGTGCGAACTCCATATCGCCCAGACCGTACTGCGCCAGCAGTGATTTTTTCGCGTGCATTTGCTCGGGCGTGTATTGCCGATGCTCCATGCTGAAAAAGAACTCTTCGCCGACGCGCTCATGCACGATTTGTGTATGCGGATTTTGCGACAGATACAGTGCATCGCGTGCAATCGCCGGATTGCCACCCTCCAGCGTGCCGTGGATGAATTCGGGATGCAGACCTTTGATGAGATTGAGCAGCGTGGATTTGCCGCTGCCGCTCGCGCCTGTGAGCCAGACCAAGCCGCGCTCGGGTAAAACGAGCGGTTCAGATAGCACTATGCCCGCACGGGTGTGGGCGTAGTGAAAAGCGAACGGTTCTAATCGCATGGCTTTAATCGCGCTTTATGACGCTTAGCCTGATTTAATCAGGATCGCGTGCAATCAAGAATCCATCGAGCAGGCCGGTTTTTACCAAACGCTTGCCCAGATAACGGCTCAGAGCTGCGGCAAAAACCCAGCTGGAGACGACAAACACCACCATTTGCACCAAATTAAACCAAGTGGACAGGTTTTCCTGTTCTTGGCTCAAATAGTCGTAGCCAAAGCTAAACAGAGCGGACATGCTGGCTGCCAAGAGCAACACAAACCAGTTCCACTTGCGGTACAAAAACAGCGCGAAAATCAATTCTGCGCCAAGACCTTGCACCAAGCCATAGATCAACGCGCTCATGCCCCATTGGGTGATGATGCCTTCCACACCGGCAGCGACCAGTGAGCCGAACAGCGCCATGCCGGGTTTACGTACCATATAGCCGAAAAATACCGGTGCCATCAGCCAAAAGCCGTCCAAAGCGCGTTTGATGCCCAAAGGTTTGAGCAAAGGTTCTTTCAAAAAATCATAGACCAAGGTCCAAGCCCAGTAGGCCACACCCATGGCCGCAGCCATCACGGCAACGGTCACCCATTCTTGTAAGGTAATGGAGCGGAACAAGGCCAAAGGTGAACGAGATTGAAAGTTAGAGGAAGAAAAAGATCGATTCATTTAGAGTCCTTTCCTACGCGAGCATTAACTCGACAGGTTCAAAGGGTATTTCTCAGGCCGAGCCGCCCCATGCGACTGACCACCCCCAGGTGTGCGATTACATTATTTGAATAAGCGCAGAGGCGCAATCATAGATAAGCGCGAGATAAAAGTCAAACCGCCATAGTCAAATCCCTGTGTGGCTGGCATAATAAGCCTCCAAGCAAATAAGCAATCGGTATGAACTCCCATATGCAGCCTCCTATGACAGTATCCCTACAAAAACCCCATTACCCCCGCGTATTGAGCATTGCCGGTTCAGACAGTGGCGGCTGCGCCGGTATTCAAGCGGATTTAAAAACCTGCTCGGCATTGGGTTGCTATGGCATGACGGCCATCACCGCGATTACCGCACAAAATACACTCGGTGTGCAGGCGGTACAGGCATTGTCGCCGGAGATGGTGCGCGCTCAGATTCATGCCGTGGTATCCGATATCGGTGTGGATGCGGTGAAAATCGGTATGTTGCATAGCCCTGAAATTGCCCATGTGGTGGCGCAGGTACTGCGCGAGTATGCTTTTGCCAACGTGGTTTTGGATCCTGTGATGGTGGCCAGCAGCGGTGATTCCTTGATGCAACAGCAAACGGTTGAGGTACTGGTTCGAGAATTATTTCCTCTGGCAACGCTGATCACCCCCAATTTAGATGAAGCGTCATGCTTGCTCGGACGCAGTATTGAACGTGTTGAACAGTTGGAGCAAGCCGCTCGTGATTTATCAGAGTTGGGCGCGCGCGCCGTTTTACTCAAAGGCGGGCATTTATCCGAGCAGAGCGCGGGGGCGGTTGTGACGGATTTACTGCTGGATTCGTCGAATCATCAAACCGAGCAGACCCAAACCTACTCCAGCCCACGCATAGCCAGTATCAACACACACGGAACGGGATGTACCTTATCCTCGGCGATTGCCTGCTATTTGGCCTTGGGTTGGCCTTTGCCCGAAGCCGTGCGGCAGGCACGCGCATACATCGTACAAGCAATCGAAAAGGGGCAATCGATCCAAACCGGCCAAGGGCATGGGCCGCTGAATCACGGATTTGCGCCACGGGAAATGAGGGTGCTGAGTTCGTATAAAGAGTCATGAGTTGTTCTGGCTTGCGTTATAATGCCGCAATCATTTTGTTTAACTGTTTTTTAAGGAACTAATCATGGGTTACGAAGCTATTCCTGCCGGCAAGGACATTCCAAACGATTTTAACGTCATCATCGAGATTCCCGCACAAAGCGATCCAGTGAAATACGAAGTGGATAAAGACACACAGACCCTGTGGGTGGATCGTTTCATCGGCACCGGTATGCGCTATCCGTTGAGCTATGGCTATATTCCACAAACTTTGGCCGGTGACGGCGATCCGGTGGATGCTTTGGTGTTGGCGCCATTCCCGATTATGGCCGGTGCGGTGGTGCGCTGCCGTGCGATCGGTATTTTGAAAATGACCGATGAAAAAGGCGAAGACGCAAAATTGATCGTTGCGCCAGTGGATAAAGTGTGCCCAATGACTGCGGACATCAAAACCATTGACCAAGTGCCACAATACATCAAAGACAACGTGCAACACTTCTTCGAACAGTACAAAGCGCTGGAAAAAGGCAAATGGGTGAAAGTCGAAGGTTGGGGCGGTTTGGAAGACGCACATAAAGAAATTAACGACGGTGTGGCCAACTATAAAGGCTAAAAAGTCGGTTTAGTTTTTCAGGCAAGGCGAGGTTGAACCTCGCCTTTTGCTATTAACGGGTAGTGTGATTGCCCTATGATTCTCATGTATGATGTGGCCTATTGTTTTCTTTGGCTTATTGGACTACGGATAAAACCATGCTAAAAATCTCTTGCGCTCAAATTCCCGCTCGTATTGGCGATTTTGACTTTAACCTCAATCAGATTCTTGAATCCGCCGCCAGTGCACAGCAGCAGGGGGCGCATATTCTGCTCACGCCGGAGTTGTCGATTACGGGCTATTTGCCAGAGGATTTGCTGATGCGTCCGGCGTTTCGCACAGCGTCTGAGGCGGCCTTTGGGCGATTGTGTGAGGCCTTGGCAGCGTATCCGGATTTATATGTATTCGTTGGCATTCCAACGTGGTTTACGCAAGGCGTGAAAACCAAGGTGTATAACAGCGTTTCTGTGCTGCTCGGCGGGCAGGAGGTGCAGCGCATCCATAAGCAAAAACTACCGAATCAGTCGGTATTTGATGAGTTGCGTTATTTCACCGTCGGGCCGAAGCCGGAGCTGACCGAAATCCACGGCGTGAAAATGGGTGTGCTGGTATGTGAGGACGCGTGGCATCCCGAACCGGCCGCGCATTTAAAGGAAATAGGCGCGGAGGTTTTAATCGCTGTTAATGCCTCGCCATTCCATGTGGAAAAGGTTGCTAAACGCCGGCGTTTCTTTGGCGCGCGGGTGAATGAAACCGGCTTGCCAATTTTGTCGCTCAACCGCATTGGCGGTCAGGATGAGTTGATTTTCGACGGTGCGTCGTTTGCCTTGCAGCCGAATCATGGCGAAGTTGAGTTGGCTATGCAAATGCCGATGTTCGTACCGGTGGTGCATGAGGTCGTCTTTGATACGCAGAAAAAAACTTGGCACAAAGACATGATTATCGAAACGCCGAGCGAGGAAGAGGAAGCCTACCGCGCGATGG
>CAZCDD010000027.1:0-10940 GCA_964497405.1 uncultured Hydromonas sp.
TCGCGCGAGCCGCTGGTGGTGGGTGCGGAGTTGTATGGGCATCAGGGTTTGGAGGCGGATGCGGAGATTCAGACGCTTTTGATCGAGGCTTTGAAATACGCGAAGTTGCCGGGTGTGCGTTTGGATGTGTCGCACGCGCAGATCGTGCACGCGATTTTAGCCGAGGTACCGAGTGCGTCGTTAAAAAATTCGGAGCAGGTGTACGCGGCTTTGCAGGCCAAGGATACGGCGGCGCTGCGGCTGTGTACGCAGGATTATCCTGAGTCGGTGCGCGCGGCGTTGTTGGCGTTGTTGGATTTGTACGGCGGCGTTGAGGTTTTGGCGCGTGCGCGTGCGGTATTGCCGCCGCATGAGCGCATCACTCAGGCTTTGGATGAGTTGGCGATTTTGGCGCAGCTCGATACCGATGGTGTGGTGCAGTTTGATTTGGCGGATTTGACCGGTTACAGTTACCACACCGGTGTGATGTTTACCGCGTATTGCGCGGGTATGCCGAACGCGATTGCGCGTGGCGGTCGCTATGATCGCATTGGTGAACGCTTTGGCCGTGCGCGCCCAGCGACGGGTTTTTCGCTGGATTTGCGCGAAATCACTGAGGTTTTGCCGACGATTCCGGCGAAAAGTGCGATTGCTGCGCCGTGGGGATTCGAGGCCGATTTGTTGCGTCAAATTGCAGCATTGCGCGCGCAGGGCGAGGTGGTGATTCCTTTGCCTGCCGGTGAGGTGCATGAGGAAGATGAGTTTATTTGCGACCGTGAGTTGGTGCGCGAGGGTTCGGTTTGGGTGGTGAAGGCTAAGGGGTAATCGGCTTTCATGATTCAAGTTGTTGATGTAAAACGTATTTTTATTGATTGAATTGAGGAAACAGTATGTCCGCAACACAACAAGGTAATGTCGTTGTCATTGGTACACAATGGGGCGATGAGGGCAAGGGTAAAATCATTGACTGGTTGAGCGAAACGACGCAAGGCGTGGTGCGCTTTCAGGGCGGTCACAATGCGGGTCATACCTTGATTATCAATGGTCATAAAACCGTATTGCGTCTGATTCCATCGGGCATCATGCATGCCGGTTTGCCATGCTTTATCGGTAATGGGGTGGTGCTCTCACCTGAGGCGTTGTTCAAAGAAATCGGCGAGTTGGAAGCTGCCGGTGTGGATGTGCGTTCGCGTTTGCGTATTTCTGAGGCGTGTACACTGATTTTGCCGTACCACATTGCGGTTGATCAGGCGCGCGAAGCGAAAAAAGGTGCCGCGAAAATCGGTACGACCGGTCGTGGCATTGGTCCCGCGTATGAGGATAAAGTAGCGCGTCGTGCCTTGCGCGTGCAGGATTTGTTTGACAAAGCTTTGTTTGCTGCCAAGCTCAAAGAAACCTTGGATTTCCACAACTTTATGTTGACGCAGTATTTGGGCGCAGAGGCCTTGGATTACCAAAAGACTTTGGACGAAGCGTTGGCGTATGCTGATCAGCTCAAACCGATGGTGGATGATGTTTCTGCCAGCCTGTACGAAATTCAGGCCAAAGGTGGTCGTTTGTTGTTTGAAGGGGCGCAAGGCACGCTGCTGGACGTGGATCACGGCACCTATCCGTTTGTCACCAGTTCCAACTGTGTGGCCGGTGCGGCGGCGGCAGGCGCGGGCGTGGGTCCGAACCGTTTGAATTATATTCTCGGCATTACCAAAGCTTACTGCACGCGCGTGGGTTCAGGGCCATTCCCAACTGAGCTGTACAATGCCGAAGGCATGAATGACGCAAGCGGCAAGCATATGGCCGAAGTGGGTAAAGAGTTCGGCTCGGTGACTGGGCGTGCGCGTCGCTGTGGCTGGTTCGATGCGGCTGCACTCAAACGCTCGATTCAAATCAACGGTGTGAGTGGCTTGGCGATGATGAAATTGGACGTATTGGATGGCTTGTCAGAAGTCAAACTCTGCGTCGGTTACGAAATCGATGGCAAACGTGTGGATTTATTACCGCGAGGTGCTGATGAAGTGGCGCGCTGCACACCGGTTTACGAGACTTTTGCGGGCTGGACGGAGTCCACCTATGGTCTGACCTCATGGGATGCTTTGCCTGCGAATGCGCAAGCGTATCTGAATCGTCTGGAAGAAGTCTGCGGCGTACCGATTGACATCGTATCGACTGGACCTGATCGGGTGCATACCATCAACAAAAGCAAAACATTGCAGTTGAGCTAAGCGTCTATGCTGTATCCAAAGCGTCATTTCGGTGGCGCTTTTTTGTTGTTTCGCGCGAAGGCTGATAAAAATCTGTGTGCGTGCGCCAATGCTTGTCGTTTTATGCTATCTTGGCGCATCCATCATAGGGGAGTTGTTCATGAAATCAATTAATTACAAGCTGGGGTGTTTATTGGTCGGGGTTTTTTGTGCCACCTCTGCGCTTGCTGATGAGTTTGCTGATCGCGTGGTGCAAGCCAATCAGGCCATCCAAACACCGGATGGTGCGCATTATGATCAATTGCTGATGCCGCACATAGCCCCAGTGCTCAATGCGTGCGTTGCCAAGATCAAGGAGCAAGGCGCGTATGAGGGACGGTTCACACTGGTGGCTGATGTTTTGGAAAGAGGTCAGCTGAGTCGTACGCAGGTGCAACCGAAAACCCCGATGTCTGAATGCTTCGCACAACAATTTGGTCAGCCGAATTTACCCGCATTGAAGTTCAATGGTGTGCAAAAAGCGCCGCATCCGATTGTGGTGAATGTGTATATAGCCCCGCGTCCTTGAGGATGTGAGGGGGTGTTTTAGTCAAATAAACTGTTTTGCAGGGCGGCTGGATCGGGTGACTGATCGGCCGCTTTTTTGTATTCGGCGTTGATTTGTTTGATTTCCCGAATGCGGCACAGGCGCAGCACCATGTATTTTTGCGCGGGGGTGAGGTGTTGCCAGTATTGACGTTCTTCGCGTTTGCGAAAGCAGCCCTTGCACAGGCCCTGTGCATTCGATTCGCACACGCCTTTGCAGGGGTTGGGTAGGTCAAATATTTCGAGTTGTTCCATCTGGAGTGGCAGGTCACTTGTCGGGAGAATGCGAGATTGTAAGCATTTTTGTGGGGAAATGGCTTACAATTTGCGCTTTCAATTTGTGGTTGTCTATATAAGAGGAAATTAAAATGACTGTACAACAAAGCACCGAAACCGATTTGTATGTCGATTGGCAGGGTTATCACCGCATGATTGAGCGTCTGGCGCTCCAAGTTTATGAGTCCGGCTGGCATTTTGATGTGGTGCTGTGCTTGGCGCGGGGTGGTTTGGTCGCAGGCAATGTGTTGTGCCGCATTTTTGATAAACCACTGGCGGTATTGTCCACCAGCTCGTATCGCGAGGCGATCGGTACGGTGCAGGGGGCTTTGGATATTGCTAAAAATATCACGATGACCCAAGGTGAGTTGGCGGGCAGTGTGTTGCTGGTAGATGATTTGATCGATACCGGTGTGACACTGGCTGCTGTAAAAAATCATTTGAAGGAGTTTTACCCCTCTATCAGCGATGTGCGTTCAGCGGTGCTGTGGCGTAAAGGTCATGCTTCTGAGCACTTGGACTCTCAGCCGGATTATTGTGTAGATCAGTTGGAAAACAGTCCGTGGATTCATCAGCCGTTTGAGGCGTATGATGCGTTGCAGCCGCATATGCTGGCGGCGTGGCTGAAAAAAGCGCAACCGCATCTGTGATGCGGATCATAAGAATAAATAGATAAAGTGGTGGGGAGAGTATGTCTGAGTCAGAGTTTGCGACATGGGCCGTGCGCTTGGGTGTGGGCGGTCTGATCGCGTTCATGTTTTTCATTGTGTTTCAACTGGCGCATGAGAGTAAGGCGGGCAAGTATGGTTTGATGGTGATGATGATTGCGCTGATGATGGGTGTGGTCGGATTTGCCATTAAATTGAGCGTGGAGTTGATTCTGAAGGCGAATGGTTTGTAATGCCCTTTGCTGTTGCAATGGATGTGTGAGGTTTGACTCGTAAGGAGTTGATGTGCATCGCTCGTTTGTGTGGTCTCGCTACGTGTTGCTGATCGGTAGTGTATTGGTGTTGCTGGCGTTGTTGTGGTCGGCGATTCGCCCGTTCGATCGCGCGACATGGTGGATGGAAATTTTTCCGGTTCTGATTGCCTTTCCTTTGCTGTGGCTGACACGGCGCTCGTTTACTTGGACCAGCTTGTTGTATGTATTGATTTCAGTGCATGCTTTGGTGTTGATTGTCGGCGGGGCGTATTCGTATGCGCGCGTGCCACTGGGTTTTTGGTTGCAGGATGTGTTTGCCCTGTCGCGTAATCCGTATGACAAAATCGGTCACTTCATGCAGGGCTTGGTGCCCGCGTTGGTGGCGCGTGAGTTGATGTTGCGTTTGGGTTGGGTCAATGGTCGGCGCATCGCGGGTTTTTTGTCTGTATGTGTGGCTTTGGCAGTCAGCGCGGTGTATGAGTTGATTGAATGGTTGGCGGCCAGCTTGCTCGGACAGGGGGCGGATGAGTTTCTCGGTACGCAGGGTTATGTCTGGGATACTCAGTCGGATATGGGATTTGCACTGCTCGGTGCGCTGGTGGCGATGTTGCTGTTCAGTCAATGGCATGATTATCAAATTCGGCAGTTGGACGATTGGTCCAAAGGGCTTTTTTATTTTTCAAACAAATAGAGGTGTATATGACGATGATGCGTGCGGTGGTGTGTGAGGGCGCGGGTGACGCGGAGGTGCTGCATCTTGCGCAGGTGGATGTGCCTCAGCCGTGGCCTAATTTGGCGCAGCAGGTGCTGATTCGTGTGCATGCTGCGGGCATCAATCGCCCAGATGTGTTACAACGCAGTGGTCTGTATGCGCCGCCTAAGGATGCGTCGCCCCTGTTGGGGCTGGAAGTGGCGGGCGAGGTGGTTGAGGTAAAAGGCGATTCGTCGTGGCAAGTTGGCGATCGTGTGTGTGCTTTGACGCATGGCGGTGGCTATGCAGAATATGTCTGGGCGGATGCACGTCAATGTTTGCCTATTCCTGCGGGCTGGACGATGGAGACAGCGGCGAGTTTGCCTGAGACCATGTTTACCGTGTGGCTCAATGTGTTTGAGCGCGCGCAATTGGGGTTATACCGTCCGTCGGAAACCTTGCTGATTCATGCGGGTGCCAGCGGCATTGGTGCGTGCGCCATTCAAATGGCCAAAGCTTTAGGGCATCGGGTGATTGTCACTGTGCGTCAAATGGGCAAAGCTGATTTTTGTCGCCAATTGGGTGCAGATGAGGTGGTGCCGTTGGATGAGCAATGGACCGAAACGGTGTTGGCGAAAACCGATGGGCGTGGCGTTGATGTGATCTTGGATATGCTCGGCACGGCAACCGCTGCGGGTGATATGAAGGTTTTGGCCAAGCGCGGTCGGATTGCATGGATTGCATTTTTGACTGGCTCACGCATGGAGCTGAAAGTGCACGAGGTGATGGGCAAGGAAGCGGTGCTCACCGGTACTTTTTTGCGTCCGCAGTCGGCGGATACCAAGGCGCAATTGGCGCAGGGCTTGCGTGCGCAGGTTTGGCCAAAAATCGATCAGGGTTTGATTGTGCCCATGGTGGATCGGGTGTTTTCGTTCGATCAAGTGCGCGAAGCGCATCAATATATGGAATCGAATCAACATTCGGGTAAATTGGTCTTGTCTTGGTTCAGTGATAAAAAAGATTGATAAATCAGAGGGATGCGGTTTTCACGATGGTTTTGATGATGAGGTGCGATGTTTATTTACCTCAGATTCGGTAGAAATCATGGGCGCTCAGATTGACCGCATTGCCTGAACTGCGTATAATTTCGGAGTTATCCGACGTGATGGGTCGCGCCGGGGATCAAGTCCTCACAAACCTTTTTGGAGAGCATCATGCGTAGTCAATGGGTCATCGGTAATTGGAAAATGAACGGTAGTTTGAGCGCAAACGCCGAATTGTTGAATGAGTTGCTGGTGGGTATGACGACACAGGGTGCGGCGCGAATGGGGGTTTGTGTGCCTTACCCTTATTTGGCGCAGGTGCAAGCGGCGTTAAATGGCAGTGTCATTGCCTTTGGGGCGCAGAATCTGAGTGATAAAGCCAGCGGTGCTTATACAGGTGAAGTCAGTGTCGCCATGCTGAAAGATTTCGGCGTGCAGTTGGTGCTGATTGGTCACTCGGAGCGTCGTAGCTTGTATGGTGAGGATGATGCGCTGGTGGCGGAAAAAACCCGCGTAGCGTTGGAAGCCGGTTTGACGCCTGTGGTGTGTGTGGGCGAGACACTGGATGAGCGCGAATCGGGTCAGGCGCAGGCGGTTGTTTTGCGTCAGCTCAAAGCAGTTGCAGATGTCATCGGTGTGTCAGGATTAAAGCGTAGTATCTTGGCCTATGAGCCGGTCTGGGCGATTGGTACGGGTAAAACGGCGTCGCCAGAGCAGGCGCAAGAAGTCCATGCGTGGATTCGCGCGGCTTTGCGAGAGCTGGATGCGGCTATGGCTGAAGAAATGACGATTTTGTACGGTGGCAGTGTTAAAGCCAGCAATGCGCAGGAGATTTTTGCGCAGGCGGACGTGGATGGTGGTTTAATTGGCGGTGCGGCTTTGGTTGCGCAGGATTTTTTAACTATTTACCGTGCCGTTTGAGCTTAAAAATAGCGTACAATGACGCTGATGCATGAATATGTAATGATCGCTGCTTTCAAATAATGAGGCGGCGCTCAGATGAGGAAATAAAACAAAGTGGAATTGCTTAAAACAATGATGATTGTGTTGCAGGTCTTGTCCGCCGTTGGTGTGATTGGGCTGGTTCTGGTTCAGCAAGGTAAAGGTGCTGATGCAGGTGCGGCATTTGGTTCTGGTGCGTCCGGTACCGTGTTTGGTGCAGCGGGTTCAGCGAATTTTCTGAGCCGCAGCACCGCATGGTTGGCAACGGTGTTTGTGGTGTGTACGATTGTTCTGTCATTTGTGGTTAGTCCTATTTCTGCTAACAGCAATGATGGGGTCAATTTGAGCAATGTCAAAGTTCAAGAGCAGCAACCGGCTGCTCCTGCGCCGGCTAAGCCGAATGCAACGCAAGGGATTCCACAATAATTTATGATGCGCCGCTCATGCGGTGTGTTGAGTTGGGGAAATTAGAATAAGCCGACGTGGTGAAATTGGTAGACACGCTATCTTGAGGGGGTAGTGGCCTTAGGCTGTACGAGTTCGAGTCTCGTCGTCGGCACCAAAAAACAAGTCGAAATGCGCTTGGGTTTCGATAAGATGGTAGGGTAGGTTGTTGCGCGCTTGCTGGATTGCAAGTTTGTGATGACGCTCGGTATCAATTTGATTTGGGAAGATAATTATGAATTTAACCAACTATGTTCCAGTCTTGTTGTTTATTTTTGCGGCGCTTGGTTTAGGCTTGTTGGTGGTTGCTATCGGTTTTTTAATGGGGCCGCGCAAACCCGACTCTGCAAAACTGTCTCCATACGAATGTGGCTTTGAAGCGTTCGAAGATACGCGTATGCGTTTCGATGTGCGTTACTATTTGGTCGCCATTTTGTTCATCTTGTTTGACTTGGAAACTGCGTTCTTGGTTCCTTGGGCAATTTCTCTGAAAGACTTATCTACTCCGCAAGCACCTTTGTATGGCCTTATTGTCATGCTGGTATTCTTGGCAGAGTTGGTGTTGGGTTACATTTATATCTGGAAAAAAGGTGCGCTTGAGTGGGAGTGATCCCGCACAGGCGCATTTGTTTTTTGGGCATCGTTTTTGTTGTTGTGCAATCTGTGGGTGATTCATCCGCAATGAGGTTATCTGATGAGTGATACAACCGTCGAAAAGCAAGGTTTTATTACAACCACTGCTGAAAACTTAATCAATTGGACGCGTACCGGCTCGTTGTGGCCGATGACGTTTGGCTTGGCATGCTGTGCGGTAGAAATGATGCAGGCCGGTGCGGCGCGTTACGATTTGGATCGTTTTGGGGTGATTTTCCGCCCAAGTCCACGTCACTCGGATGTGATGATCGTCGCAGGTACGCTGACCAATAAAATGGCGCCGGCGTTGCGTAAAGTATATGACCAGATGGCCGAGCCGCGTTGGGTGATTTCGATGGGTTCATGCGCTAATGGGGGTGGTTATTACCACTATGCGTATTCAGTGGTGCGCGGATGTGATCGTGTGGTGCCGGTAGATATCTATGTGCCTGGCTGTCCGCCGACTGCGGAAGCGCTGATTTACGGGATTTTCCAATTGCAAAACAAAATCACCCGTAAACAAAAATCTCAAAATACCGTATTGCTGGCGCGAGGTGCTGTATGAGCGAAACCGTTGTGAATACTGAAGTTGCTGCGGAAGTGGCGCCATTGTCGCGTAGTGCGCAATTGCTGCATGATGTAAAAGCCATCTTAGGCGATGCGTGCAGCTATACCGATGCCTTGGATGAAGTGACGGTGCAGGTGCCTGCGGCCGATTACTTGCGCGTGGCGCGCGTATTGCACGATCATCCTGCATTGAAGTTTGATTTGCTGTTGGATGTTTGCGGGATTGACTATTCTGAATACCATGGCGGTGAGTGGCCTAATCGTTTTGCGGTGGTGGTGCATCTGTTGTCAGTGACGCAGAATCAACGACTGCGTGTGCGTGTGTTTGCGCCTAATGACGACTTTCCGGTGGTGCCGAGTGTGATGGAGATTTGGAGTGCGGCGAACTGGTTTGAACGTGAAGCGTTCGATATGTACGGTATCGTATTTGAAGGGCACAACGATTTGCGTCGTATTTTGACGGATTACGGCTTCATCGGTCATCCGTTGCGTAAGGACTTTCCTGTGTCGGGTCATGTCGAAATGCGCTACGATACAGAGCAAAAACGCGTTGTTTATCAACCCATTACCATCGAGCCTCGTGAAAACACCCCACGCATTGTGCGTGAGCCGGGTTTTGGGCAAAATGCCAAATAATGAATCGGGTGAAAAATGGCTGAACTTAAAAATTACACACTGAACTTTGGTCCACAGCACCCTGCGGCGCACGGTGTATTGCGTTTGGTTTTGGAGTTGGATGGCGAGGTGGTTCAACGTGCGGATCCGCACATTGGCTTGCTGCATCGCGCGACCGAAAAATTGGCGGAACAAAAAACTTATATTCAAGCATTGCCGTACATGGATCGTTTGGACTACATGTCCATGATGAGCAGTGAGCATGCTTATGTGATGGCGATTGAACGCATGTTGGGTATCACCGTACCTTTGCGTGCGCAATACATCCGCGTGTTGTTTGACGAAATTACCCGTTTGCTCAATCACCTGCTCTGGATTGGCGCGCATGCGCTGGACGTGGGTGCGATGACGCCATTCCTGTACTGCTTCCGTGAACGCGAAGATTTACTCGACGCGTATGAGGCGGTTTCTGGAGCGCGTATGCACGCGGCGTATTACCGTCCAGGTGGTGTGGCGCGTGATTTGCCAGACACCATGCCGCAATTGAAAAAAACCAAAGTGCGTTCGCAAGCATCCGTGGATCGCATCAACCGCAATCGTCAAGGTTCTTTGCTCGACTTTTTAGAGGACTTCACTCAGCGTTTTCCTGCTTATGTGGACGAATACGAAACCCTGTTGACCGATAACCGTATTTGGAAGCAGCGTTTGGTGGACGTGGGAATTGTCACCCCAGAGCGTGCTAAGGCATGGGGCTTTACCGGTCCAATGCTGCGTGGTTCGGGTATTGTTTGGGACTTGCGTAAAAATCAACCGTACGAAGTGTACGATAAGTTGGACTTCGCTATTCCAGTTGGTAAAAACGGTGACTCATACGACCGCTACCTTGTGCGTATGCAAGAAATGCGCGAAGCGAACAAAATCATGGCGCAGTGTATCGCGTGGCTGAAAGCCAATCCAGGTCCGGTCATCATCGATGATCACAAGATCGCACCGCCGACGCGCAATGAGATGAAAACCAATATGGAAGCCTTGATTCACCACTTCAAATTGTTTACCGAAGGCATGCATATTCCGCCATCAGAGGCGTATGCGGCGGTGGAACACCCGAAAGGTGAGTTTGGTATTTACATGGTATCCGATGGCGCGAACAAACCGTATCGTTTGAAAATCCGCGCACCGGGTTATGCGCATTTGCAGTCATTGGATGAAATGAGCCGCGGCCACATGTTGGCAGACGTGGTGACCATCATTGGTACTCAAGATATTGTATTCGGTGAAATTGACCGCTAATGCACTGAAGACAATACGAATAGGGGCACTTAAAGATGTTATCAGAACAAGCACTACAAAAAATTGCCGTAGAAGTGGCAAAATACCCTGCGGATCAAAAGCAATCTGCAGTGATGAGCGCTTTGCGCATTGCTCAGGTTGAGCATGGTTGGGTTTCACCAGAAGTCATGGCAGAAGTGGCGCAAGTCCTCGAAATGCCAGCCATCGCCGTGCAAGAGGTCGCCACATTCTACAATATGTACGACATTAAACCGGTCGGCAAACACAAAATCACCGTATGCACCAACTTGCCGTGCGTGCTGGGTGGCGGTGTTGCGGCAGCAGATTATCTGAAAGAAAAACTCGGTATTGATTTTAACGAAACCACCGCCGATGGCATGTTCACCCTCAAAGAAGGCGAATGCATGGGGGCTTGTGGCGACGCGCCGGTATTGCTGCACAACAATCACAAAATGTGCAGCTTCATGAGCGCAGAGAAAATTGATGCCCTGTTAGCGCAATTGAAAGAGGAGTCGGCCAAATGACCTGTTTGCATGATCGACACATCAATCCGGTGATTCTCGCGGGTTTAAATGGCTCCAACTGGGATTTGGACAGCTATGTTGCGCGTGGCGGCTATTCCGTATTGAAAAAAATTCTGACTGAAAAAACCTCACCTGATGACATCATCAATGAAATGAAACTCTCGGCCTTGCGTGGCCGTGGCGGTGCGGGTTTCCCAACCGGTTTGAAGTGGAGCTTCATGCCGCGTCAAT